>CANIMM010000123.1 GCA_947468255.1 Chitinophagaceae bacterium
AAATATTCAACGAATTATTGAAGCTGGTCCAGAGGTGGTTTCTCATAATATAGAAACAGTTGAGCGATTAACCAAACAGGTACGAATACAGGCTAAATATTGGAGAAGCATGGAAACCCTTCGCATCTTGAAAGATGGTGGAATGCGTACTAAAAGTGGAATAATGCTGGGTTTGGGTGAATCAAAGGAGGAGGTGATTCAAACGATGCAAGATCTTCATGATAGTCGGGTAGATGTGATTACCATTGGTCAGTACTTGCAACCCAGCAAAAAGCATTTGCAAGTTCAACGTTTTGTTCATCCTGATGAGTTTAAGGAATTAAGGGACATTGGTTACAATATGGGTTTTGATTATGTGGAAAGTGGTCCCTTAGTGCGTTCCTCTTATCACAGTGAAAAGCATGTGATAGCAGGATGGGGCAGGAAAAAATGGGAGGAAGAAAAAACTGTTTAATTCGGTGAGTCACCCGCTAAACAGCTGGGTACTCATTTTCTTAATAAAAGCTCAGTATAAAAAGGGCAAATCTAGTTAGCCAGTCTTAGGTCCTTCAATTAGAGATTCCACACTAGTGCGCTGGCACCTAATATTGCAGCATCGGCTTCTTTCAATTCGCTAAAAAGCAATTTTACTTTATTTTGATATATAGGAAGCAAGTTAGCTTCCATGTGTTTTCTTGTTGGATTAAGCAACAGGTTGCCCGCTTTGGTAAGGCCTCCAAATAATATGATTGCTTCTGGAGAGGAAAACATTACAAAATTGGCAAGTGATTCCCCCAGAATTTGGCCCGTAAATTCAAAAATTCTATTGGCAATATTATCGCCCTGCATTGCACAGTCATAGACCGTCTCGCTGGTGAGTTCATTGATTCTATAATTGCGCAGTAGACTTTCAGTCTCAGGTTGCGCTGTAAGCATTTCAATGGCGGTTTCCCTCACACCGGTAGCAGAAGCATAGGATTCAAGGCTTCCTCTCATACCGGTTGATTTATGCAGCCTTCCACCCGGCCGAATGATGGTATGCCCTAGTTCACCTGCAAATCCGTCATGCCCCAATAAAATCTTGCCATCTATTACAATGCCACTACCTACTCCCGTTCCCAGGGTGATGGTAATGAAATGCTTGATATTTTTGGTACAACCATACATCATTTCACCCACTGCAGCCGCATTGGCATCATTGGTAAGTCGGGAGATTAGGTTGAATTTTTTTTCTATCAAATCTGCAATCGGTATAATGCCTTTCCATTTCAAATTTGGTGCATATTCAATGGTGCCGGTGTAAAAATTTCCGTTGGGAGCACCCATGCCAATTCCAACAAAATTATCTATCCCGCCAACTTTATCAATCATCGGCATTAGTTTGGCATACATATCATCGATAAAATCTTCTACCACTGCATGTTCATTGCTGGGTACTCGATCCTGTTCTAGTATCTTGCCGTTTCTGTCCACAATTCCAAACTTTGCCGTGGTTCCACCTATGTCAATTCCTACTGCGTATTTTTTAAGCATATTTCAAAAAAATTATAAAATAATAAATTTATTAATGTCCAGCCTTGGCACTATTGTTACTCAATTCATCCAAATCTATGCCTTGGCTCTTGAGATCTTTTTTAGCCTTGACGGCATAAAAGGCCATGTAAGCGAAGCAAATAATACCCACTACATAAGATAGGCTAATGCCCAATAAATTGTCTGCTGATAAATAACCCTGTAGCACACTGATAAAACCACCTCCACAAATCATAAAGACTAAAAAATTGGATCCTTCACTAGTATGTTTGCCAAGCCCTGAAATAGAGAGGGTAAAAATACAAGGCCAAAGGGTTGAACAAAATAATCCTACACTGCAAAAGGCATAAATACTTATTTGGTAGTTGGGAGAGAAAATGCCAATCAGCAAAGCCAGTATCCCTAACAAACTAAACAATAAAAGCTGACGAGAGGGGTCACCCTTGCTATAATAATTGGCTATAATTAACACTAAAATTATCACACTGTAAATATAAAATGGAGCTAGGTCATGTTTTGCAATGGCATTCATCAATAAGAAAACTCCAAAAGCAAGATAGGGCATAAGGAATTGGATTATTTTTTTTACACTTCCAGATAAACCAAATGCTTCTACAGAAGAAGTCCACCTGCCGATCATAAGGCTGGCCCAAAATAAAGAAATGTACGGAGCAGATCCACTGGTTGGGATGGCCAATTTTTGTTTCATGAATTCCGGCAAATTGGCTGCTGTACTGACTTCTACTCCCACATATACAAATATAGCAATTAAGCCAAATAATAATTGGGGGTATTTAAATGGCGACCCTCGATCAATAAAGGAAGAGTTGTCAGCAGTAGTTTTTTCAATATTATTGACCAATTGATTGGGTACAGCGGAGAAGTAAAAGATGACGGCAACTAATAAAAAAGCACCACCCAAAATAAGGTAGGGCATTTTAACTGACTCGAGCGAACTTGCAAGTACGGTAGAGATAGAACCAAAAATGGCAAGGTTAACAATGAGTGGTCCAATGGTAGTTCCGAAATTGTTTATTCCTCCTGCCATACTCAATCGCTGTGAGCCAGTACTTGCACTACCCATATTAATTGCCAATGGATTGGCAGCGGTTTGCTGCAGCGAAAATCCAAGGCCAATGGTAAATAATCCGGAAATAAATAATGGGAAGGAAGATAGGTTTGCTGCGGGAATAAATAGTAAAGTACCCAGTGCTGAGATAATCAATCCAAAACTGATTCCATTTTTATAACCGATTTTAGTAAGCAAATCTTGTTTAATCATTTTGCTTATTAAAAAATAAATGATTGAACCTACAGAATAGGCAACATAAAAGGCAAAGGATACCATTTGCGCCTGCACTTGCGAAAGATGTAGTTTTTCTTTAAAAACTGGTATCAAGATATCATTACTGGCAGCTACAAATCCCCAGAAAAAAAAGACCGTAATAAGGGTTCCAAATTGGGACCATTTGGTTGTTTCTTGGGTATTTGTTGTTGGGCTCATGGCAGTATCGTTGATATAAGTTGCCCAATTTAGAATATTTTTGGCACTAGGAAAAATTTTCATATGATAATTTGTTTGTAACAAAATCCTGCTTAATTTGAAGTCAATTAATTATTTATATATTCAATGGAAATATTACATGTAAGTGCTGAGTGTTATCCAGTTGCCAAAGTAGGGGGCTTAGGGGATGTTGTGGGAGCTCTTCCCAAATACCAAACCCAGCTGGGGCATACCGCTAAGGTAGTGTTGCCGATGTACCGAACCAAGTTTTTGTACGACCATGAATTTGACACCGTTCATCAGGGCTCTTTCACCATGGGAGAACATTGGTTTAATTATGCTATTATCAAGGAAAGACAAAATATACTTGGCTTTGATTTGTATTTAGTTGATATCAACGGTTTGTTGGATAGGCAATCTGTTTACGGCTATGGGGATGATGCTGAGCGTTTTACTGCCTTTCAAATTGCTGTAGTAGATTGGCTAGCTCAGTGGCGGCATCAACCCGATATTGTTCACGTGCATGACCACCATACAGGGCTAATTCCTTTTATGATGCAGTACTGCTCAGCTTACAGACATTTAGCTCAGGTAGCTACCGTACTTACCATTCATAATGCTCAATACCAAGGATGGATGAGTTGGGATAAGTCTAGGTACCTTCCCGATTGGGATAATCTTGAGTGGGGTAAACTTGATTGGGAGAACAATATTAATCCATTGGCTTCAGCGGTCAAATGTGCCCGACAGGTAACTACTGTAAGCCAAAGCTACCTAGAGGAAATGCGCCAAAATGCCAACGGCCTGGAAAAATTGTTTGATTACGAACAAGGGAAATGTATAGGTATCTTGAATGGAATTGATACAGCAGTGTGGGATCCTTCCATTGATTCGTATATCAACCCCAATTTTAGTTCAAAAGATGTCGCATTAGGAAAACTTGCCAATAAAAAACAATTGTGTGACCAATTTAATCTGGATTTAGACAAGCCCTTGTTTATATTTATTGGCCGATTGGTTCATGAAAAAGCGGCTGACTTGCTTCCCCAAGTAATCTATGATTCCATCTTTCATATGGAAGGTAAAGTGAATTTCCTGGTTCTGGGAAGTGGCGAAAGTTCAGTGGAGGCAGAGCTTGAAAATATGAAAAGTCAGCTAGTGGGTTATTATAATTCTAAAATCGGTTACAACGAAAAATTAAGCCACCAAATGTATGCAGGTGCCGATTTTTTAATAATGCCCAGCAGGGTAGAGCCTTGCGGATTGAATCAACTCTATTCGATGCGTTATGGAACCATTCCAATTGTCAGAAATACGGGCGGTCTGCGGGATACAGTGAAAGATTTTGGTGAACCAAAAGGCTATGGAATTTGTTTTAATGACGCAACTGTTTGGGATATCACCTATTCTATTCACAGGGCTTTAGAAATATATCATCAGCCAAAGTTGTTAAAAAAACTAGTAACGAAAATTATGAAATTGGATTTTAGCTGGCAAACCAGTGCAGTAAAATATATTAATTTATATGAAAGGGCACTTAAATTTTAAAATGATATCAACAACTTTGCATATATTACACAAACAATAAATTAAACTATAAATTAATTTCTAAAGAATGGAAACTGCATCAGTAATCGCAATTGTATTAGGTGGTGGAGCTGGCTCGAGATTGTATCCTTTAACTGCTTCAAGGAGTAAGCCTGCTGTGCCTATTGCAGGAAAATATAGATTGGTAGATATCCCTATCTCCAATTGTATTAATTCTAGCCTTAACCGTATTTTAGTGCTAACGCAGTTTAACTCTGCTTCCTTAAACAAGCATATTAAAAACACCTACCAATTTAGTCTTTTTAGTAAGGGTTTTGTAGATATACTGGCAGCAGAGCAAACACCAGATAATCCAAAATGGTTTCAGGGAACTGCAGATGCAGTGCGTCAATCATTGAGACATATTGTTAATTACGATTTCGAATATGTACTGATATTAAGTGGTGATCAGTTGTATCAAATGGATTTTGCAGAGATGATTGATAACCATATTGCCAAAGGGGCAGATATCTCCATAGCAACTATCCCAGTAGGCGAAAGGGACGCCCCAGAATTTGGTATTTTAAAGTCAAATGAAGAGCATGTCATCACTTCATTTATCGAAAAGCCAGCCAAAAATATTTTGCCTGAGTGGACTAGTGATACAGGCAATGAGATGAAAGCACAGGGAAGAAATTATCTTGCTTCCATGGGAATTTACGTTTTTAGCAGAAGACTGTTGTTCGATTTGCTGGAGGTTGAAAAGAAAGACGCTACCGATTTTGGTAAAGAAATAATACCAGGGTCTATTGAAAAATACAATGTAGTTAGTTTTCAATATGATGGATACTGGACCGATATTGGTAATATTCACTCTTTCTTTGAAGCCAATCTTTCACTTACATTGGATTTGCCTCCATTTAATTTATTTGATAATCAAAAAATCGTTTATAGCCATGCAAGGATGCTTCCGCCGGCCAAAATTAGCGGAACAACTTTGGAGAAAACCATTATTGCTGAGGGCTCAATTATCAATGCAAGCAGAATTGAAAATAGTGTAATTGGTATCCGAAGCAGGATAGGACACGGTTCTACCATTGTTAGTTGTTATATCATGGGAAACGATTTTTATGAAACTTTGGGGGAAATAGAAAGCAATGGAGGAAAAAATATCCCTAAAATAGGCATTGGTGATAGATGTTATATTAAAAATGCCATTGTTGATAAAAACTGCCGAATTGGAAATGATGTTAGAATTAACGGAGGAAGTCATCTGAAAGATATCGATCATTCGCTGTATGCCGTAAAAGGTGGTATTGTAGTGATAAAAAAAGGAGCGGTATTAACGGATGGTTTTGTAATTTAATTTTTTTAAATTATTTCAATTGGTATAATTTCTTCATATAAATTTATTTTGAACCAATTATTTTGCCTCGGATGATTTTTTGAATTAGCCTTTACGAATCCTTTTTGATATTCCAATCCTATTGTTGGACAAATTGGATGAGGTTCAATAAAAAATGAAATTATTTTACAATTATGCTGATTACACTCCATTTTCTTTTAATTTTGCCCTTCAATTTATAATTCATGCAACTATCTTCTTTATTAGACCGTTTTTCAGAACCAGAAACTTTAAAAATGGCCAAATTGGGTCGTGAACTGAGGGCCCAAGGAATCGATGTAATTGACCTTAGCCTTGGTGAGCCCGATTTTGATACGCCTCAACACATTAAGGATGCAGCTATTAAGGCCATTCAAGACAATTTTAGTCATTATACCCCTGTAGCAGGTTACCTAGATTTGCGTGAAGCGGTTTGTACCAAGTTGAAAAGAGATAATAACCTCGATTATAAACCTGAGAATATTGTTACTTCCACAGGTGCCAAGCAAAGTCTGGCCAATGCAATTTTAGCAGTGGTAGATGAGGGGGAAGAGGTCATTATCCCAACTCCTTACTGGGTTACCTATTCTGAATTGGTAAAAATTGCAAGGGCTAAAGTGGTAGAGGTTCATACTTCATTGGAAAGTGGTTTCAAGATAACTCCTGCCCAGTTGGAAGCGGCCATCACTCCAAAATCAAAATTATTTCTTTTCTCTTCTCCATGTAATCCATCCGGTGCTGTATATAGCAAGGCTGAACTGGAAGCATTGGCGGTGGTATTTAGAAAATATCCTAATCTGTATATTATATCGGATGAAATATATGAATATATCAATTTTGTAGGCAAGCATGAAAGCATTGCTCAGTTTAGCGATTTGAAGGATCGCGTTATTATTATCAATGGTTTGAGTAAAGGTTTTGCGATGACTGGATGGCGGCTTGGTTATATTGCTGCCAACGTGGACATTGCTAAAGGAACAGAAAAGTTACAAGGCCAGTTTACTAGTGGTACTTGTTCCATTACTCAAAAAGCTGCGGTAGTGGCTTTAACCACCGACTTAACACCTTCCTTGGAAATGACCGAGGAATTTACTAGAAGAAGAGCCAGGGTAATGGATTTGATTAAAGATATTCCAGGATTCAAATGTACCGAACCTGAGGGCGCATTTTATATTTTCCCTGATGTTTCTTATTATTATGGAAAGTCTGATGGAGTTACTACCATCACCAATTCTGCTGATTTTTCAATGTATTTACTTCATAACGCCCATGTTTCTTCTGTAATGGGAGAGGCTTTTGGTGAACCCAATTGTGTACGTTTTTCCTTTGCTAATAGCATGGTAAATATCGACAGAGCATGGGTTAGAATTAAAGAAGCTTTGGCAAAACTTAAATAATTCGGGTTCCTTTTTTTATAAGGGATATATTCTATTCTTTCAACTAAACTCAAACATTTTCTTTTTCAGAAAGAATGTTTGAGTTTTTTTATGCCTATTTAACTTCGCAGCTTTCTTTAAAGTATCCTATCATTTTTATTCCTTTTCCTTTTTTCTTTATTGTAATCTTCCACTCGTTTGGGTGCTAATTTTTTAGCGTCTTTGCCAATTCAAATTTTTTATAGTTTAATTTTTGAAGGCCCGTCTTTAAAAAAAACATATAATAAAAATATAACTTGTGTTTTTGGTATATATATATTATTTTTGACATATATATATCGAAAATATCGGTATAGCATTACCTCATCAACCCTACCGTTATTTATGAAAAAATTTTCAAAATTGGTTATAGCCTTTAGTATAATCCTTTGCTCACTTCTTTTCGTCTCTATTCATTCATTTGCCCAAGGTCCCAGCGATCCAGGTTTTCCTGGTGATCCAGGGGGCGATCCGGATGCGCCGATTGATGGTGGTATCGTCTTGTTGATGGCAGCTGGTGTGCTTTATGGAATAAAAAAAGTCAAAGCCGAAAAAGCAAAGCGTACTATCAATTTAATGGATAGTATCCACTAAAAAGCAAATGGTTGCATTGGCCATTTTCCTTATTACATAATACCCGATCTATTTTATTTTATCATTTTTAATTGACCTCACTTTTCCAGGTTGATGAAAATGTTTTTTAGTGATCTTATTTAATATCTCTGATGCCCATGATTCATAAATTATATCATCCATTCATATATATACTAACGGTAATGGCTATTTTTTTAAGTAGCTGTAAGGTATATCGACCAGCCTATTTTTTTAAGGACATTAGTCGTGATACTGTTATCACGGGTTTTGTAAATAAAGAGCTGGAATTAAAAATCCAGCCTAATGACCAGTTGGCCATCTCAATCGCCAGCTTAAGCATGATGGAGGATGCCCTTTTTAATAGTAGAGGAGTTGAAGGCGACCTGAAAAATTGTTTTCAGGTAAGCCAAGATGGTTGTATTTACTTGCATAAGTTGGGTAAGATGACTGTAATAGGGCTTACAAGAAGTGAACTAAAAGCAAAGTTGGAAAATGACCTTTTGCCTTATCTGAAAGATCCTATTGTTGCCGTAAATTTTAGTAACCATCGGGTTACCGTTTTAGGTGATGGAAATTCCCAAGTGGTGGAAATTCCTTCCGAAAAAATATCATTGCTCGAGGTAATGGCCAAAACTGGTGGCGGCAAGCCAAATGCTCA
>CANIMM010000124.1 GCA_947468255.1 Chitinophagaceae bacterium
CAACTTTACAATTCAATTTTTTTTGTGCAAATAAAAGCGAAAGCGCACCTGGGGTTGCTCAGCGCTAATATCTTCTTTTCCATTAATCTTTCTGCCGTTAAATACCTAACGGGTAGTCATTTTGTGCATCCTTTTGGCATTAACCTGATCAGGGTGTCGGTGTCGGCCATTTTATTTTGGGTATTATATTTAGCGAATCCTGTAAAAACCACGATTGCCCGTGCCGACCTTCCTAGGTTCATTTTGTGTGCCTTAACTGGCATTGCCATCAATCAGATGCTTTTTCTGAAAGGGCTTTCGCTTACCTACTCCATTCATGCGGTGTTGCTGATGTTGTCCACGCCGATTTTAATCACCATTTTTGCTGCATTTCTTTTAAGGGAAAGGATCAGTGGTCTTCAGGTTATCGGATTGGCGTTGGGTGTTGGTGGGGCTGTATTACTGATTGCCCTGGGTAAAAATACAGGTAGCGGCGACAATGTATTATTGGGCGACACCTTGATTTTGGTAAATGCGGTATCCTATACTATTTATTTTATTATGGTAAAGCCGTTGATGTTGAAATATAATCCGGTGCAGGTAACGCGCATGATTTTTACCCTTGGTTTTTTTGTGGTGCTGCCTTTTGGGTGGACTGAATTTACTGAAATCAACTGGACTGTTTTTGGATGGGTGGAATATAGCTGTTTGGGATTGATTGTGTTGGGAGGTACTTTTCTAGCTTATCTTTTTAATGTATATGGAATCAAGGTATTGGGCGCATCGGTTACAGGAATGTATATTTATTTGCAACCCATATTTGCGGCCATTATTGCGATGATTTTTTTAAAAGAAAGTCTTGAATGGTACAAGGTGTTGGCGGGGGTATTTATTTTTGTGGGAGTATATCTCTCTAACAAAAAGCTCAACAATGAGTAGTTTCATTTTAGCCACCACAGCGAGTGAGTATGCAGCTGCAGGGGTCATGTTCAGGGCTTATGCTGCTGCCATCAACATCAATTTGGATTTTCAGCATTTTGAAGAGGAGTTGGCCGACTTGCCAAAAATGTATGGGCCATCGCAGGGCGGCATTATATTGGTAAAGCAGCAGGAATTGGTGATTGGTTGTGTAGCCATTCGAAGAATCAGTGAGCGGGAGGGCGAGTTGAAAAGGATGTTTATTGATCCGGCGCATCAAAATAAGGGCCTAGGTAAAATATTGTTGCAAAAGGCCTTGCAATTGGCCCGGGATTGCCAATATGAAAAAGTAAAGTTGGATACGCTCAACTACATGTCGGCGGCCATCCATTTGTATCAGCAGGCAGGATTTTATGAAATTGCACCTTATTATCCCAATCCAATCAGCACGGCAGTTTATTTTGAAATGGAGATGACATCTTTTTTGGGGAGATGACATCTCCCCAAAAAAGATGTCATCTCCCTAAAAAATTTTTGCTAATTTTTCAAAATACACGTATCTTAGTATCCCAAAAAGCACGTGTTATGATAACTAAATTAACCTTAACAGTAGAAGATAAGGTAATCGCTTCGGCTAAAATATATGCACAAAAAAACGGAAAAAGTTTATCCCATTTGGTTGAGAACTATTTAAAGTCAATTACAGCAGATACAAAAGAAAAAAAGGGGGAAAGTATCTCCCCTAAAGTGTTAAAGTTAATGGGCGTGATCAAATTGCCTAAAGAATATGATTATAAAATAGCATTGGGGAAAGCGTTAGCAAAAAAATATGCTAAATGAAACAAATATTTTTAGATACCAATATTGTCATTGATTTCCTTGCTAATCGAAAGCCCTTTTCATTTTACGCCGCTAAGCTTTTCAATTATGCGCTGTTGGGGAAAGTAAAAATTTATATATCCGCGGTTTCTTATAATAATATTTATTACATCCTCAGACAATCTCAATCTAGTGCAGCGGCAATAAAATTATTGAATGAATTGTCGGTGATGGCGGAAATAGCGGATGTAACCAAAGACATTATAAAAAAATCGCTCGAATCCGATTTTAAAGATTTTGAAGATGCCATTCAATATAACTGTGCACTTAGCCTATCCAAAATTGATTTTATTGTAACACGCGATACAAAAAATTTTAAAAAAAGCAGTTTATCAATCCTAACACCCGAAGAGGCAGTAGGTTGGTTGGAGAACAATAGCAGGTAACCTACTCTGGTGAAGATGCAAAGCTTAGGCGCAATCTGTTAGCGTTCCATGATTTTTGAATAACTGTGAATTAGCATTATAAAAACTTCCCCACCCTGGATTGCCAGTTTGAAAAACTAAACTCGGATACGCTCAATTACATGTTGGCGGCCATCCATTTGTATCAGCAGGCAGGTTTTTATGAAATTGCTCCTTATTATCTCAATCCAATCAGCACGGCAGCAGTTTTGAAATAGAGATGACATCTCCCCAAAAAAAGATGTCATCTCCCTAAAAGAAAGTAGTCCATTTATTTAAATCACGAGATCTGTTCAACAAATTTCCACAATTACCCATAATTCAATCTACAGTCTGATTTATTTTGAAATGGAGATGACATCTTTTGTTGAGAGATGACATCTCCCTAAAAAAGATGTCATCTCCATAGTATTTAGTTGTCATGCTTATATCTTTGGTATCTTTGCTTAAAATTCAATATCCCTAAATTTAATACTCCTGTTTTAAATGGGCCTCTATTTTAATATAACTGCTATTTTATTAGCCATAATAATGATGGCTTTTAACTATCGATTTAATAAAAGTGTAGCTTACTTGGGTATAAGTTTGTTTTTTTTGAATCTCAATGTAATTATCTCCCATTTCATAATGGGAAATCATTCTATTTTATGGATTGCGATACTTTTTAACAATTTTCTTCCCACCTCTTTTTTGCCGGGTCCATTTCTTTATTTCTTTGTAAGAGGCACCCTTAGCGGAAAAGATACTATTCGGCTTCAAGATGGCTGGCTTTTTCTACCCTTTCTAATCGCTGTCGTAGGTGTTTTTCCTTATTGGGTTACCCCCTTCTCTCACAAATTGCAAATGGCTCAATCCATTAGCCAAAACCCAATATTGATACCTTCATTAGCCGTTAATTGGTTGTACCCATTCGCTTTTAATATCTTTTTAAGAACCCTGTTGTTTTTCATTTGTATTAGTTTGTGTTTTTATACTATATGGCGATTTTATCCTTCCCCTAAGAAGGCACAAAGAATTGGGCAGCCTAATTTTATTAGAACTTTCCGTTGGGTGACATTCTTTATACTACTATTATTCATCTTGACCATTTCTCAATATTTTGGCTTATACCACTTTTTAAATTCCGTAAGTTCAACTGAAATGCTGGAAAAAGTTAACAAAATTTGGCTCATCAGTGATATCGGGTTTCTATTAATTTCACTTTGTATACTTATTTTCCCATCCCTTCTGTATGGCTCTTCGGCAAACTTCTCAAGAAAAGGAACCCAATTTTCACATACCGACATTGAAAAATTTCATCAGGTATTTTATGAAGAGCATTTTTTTTTGAACCCTTCCGCCAATTTGGAGGGCTTGTCAATTGCGCTGAATTTTGACAAAGACGCTATCATTTCCTTTATCACCCGCCAGGAAGGTTTAAGCTTTCCAGATTTTCTTCAAAAAAGCAGGGTCGACTACCTGGTAGAACTGCTTACAATTAAGGAGAACCAGGCGTTTACCTTTGATGCCTTGGCCGAAATGGCTGGTCTAGGCACCAGACAAGCGATGTATTTGGCCTTTAAAAAGGTTAAAAATTGCAGTCCAACGGAATTCATCCTCTCCATAAACACTTGATAAACACCGAGTTGTAAAAAATTACAGCGAATTTTCCCTAATTACCGGCATTTTTTGGCGAGCTATTATTACTGAGTTAATTTTTCGGACAAAATTAAAAAATTGATCTGCTACAAAAGCAGCCATTGATTCAGTATTATTATGCGAAACCCCGACTTCAAATTGCCGGCTTTGCCTTCATTTAGTTTAAGTAAAAATGTTGTGTTCATGCCGTTAATTCCTCCAACCATTCTGGTGGGGACTGCCGCTATAAAAAACTTCCACCCACAGTATAATTATTTAATAAAGTTTAACCTTAATACCCCCATGGCCAAAAAAATTCTACTCTTCTTAACTGGATTCATTTTAATAGTTTCAACGCTATTTGCACAAGCTCCAGGTAATGCCTTTCAATTTGATGGCGTCGATGATAACTTCACGATACCCAATCAGTCGAAATTTAATTTTGTAAATGCACTAACCATGGAAGCATGGGTGAGAATGGACGGAGGCGGAGATTGGTCACAAATTGTATCTAAGAGTAGAAGTAATGGCACATGGTGTTTTAGAAGAGCTGGCATGAGCAATGATTTGATTTTTAATGCAGCAGGGGGGGAAGTAAGAAGCACAACAAGTTTAGTAATAGGAAGGTGGTATCATATTGCAGGTGTATTTAATGGAAGCAGTATCACCATTTTCGTTAATGGAGTAGCGGAATCAACGTTATCTGTTAGTGGCAACCTGGCTGCAAATACGGATGATTTTTATATAGGCGGAGACCCCGGCAGAAGTTGGAATGGAGCGGTTGATGAAGTAAGGATATGGAATACTGCTTTATCACAAAGTGATTTGCAAAAAAATATGTATAATGAGATCAGCACCACTTCTGCTGGTTTAGTAGCCTATTACAAATTTGATCAAGGAGTTTCAGGAGCCAGTAATTCAGGAGTAAATACGTTAACTGACGCAACAAGCAGTCCAGCTAATGGCACAATAGTTGGTTCAAGTATAGCTCTTACTGGCGCTACAAGCAATTGGGTAGAAAGTTATGCAATGGTAGTACCAAATGCCACTTCCCCTACAAGTATTGCTTCTACAAGTTTCACAGCTAATTGGAATGCACCTGCAATTGGAACAGTTGACAACGCCTATATGTTGGATGTATCAACTTCATCCAACTTTTCATCACGTTTATCGGGATATGATGGATTAATCTTATCTGCATCCACAACTTCCCAAAATGTAACGGGCCTTACATCCGGTACGAATTATTATTATAGAGTGAGAGCTGATAAAACAAGTGTTACAGGCCAAGGCGGTAATTCAAATAGTGTAAAAACTATATTCACTCCACCTGGTAATGCCTTTCAATTTGATGGGGATAGGGATATATTTACGATACCCAATCAGTCGAAATTAAATTTTACCAGCGCTCTAACCTTGGAATCATGGGTAAGGATGGATGGTTCGGGAGATTGGTCCCAAATTATATCTAAGAATACAGACAATGGCACATGGTGTTTAAGAAGATCTGGAATGAGTAATAATTTGTGTTTTAGTGCAGCAGGAAATGAAGTAACGAGTACCACAAGCCTTATACCTGGGGTATGGTATCATATAGCTGGAGTATATAATGGCAGTAGTATTACGCTGTATATTAATGGAAAATCGGAAGCTTCAACATCCGTTTCAGTTGCAGCAACATTGGTTGCAAATACGAATGATGTTTATATAGGGGGAACGAGCTGGAATAACAGATGTTGGAATGGCGCTATTGATGAAGTGAGAATATGGAATACAGCATTATCGCAAAGTACATTACAGGCGAATATGTTTAATGTGATCAGCCCTTCTTCTGCTGGTTTAGTAGCGTATTATCAGTTTGATAAAGGGGCGCCAGCAGTAAGCAATACAGGAATAAATACATTAACAGATGCAACAAGTAATCCGGCTGATGGAACAATAGCCGGTTCGAATATTGCCTTAACAGGTACAACCAGTAATTGGGTAGAAAGTTATGCAATGGTTGTTCCACAAGCAAGTTCATCAGATATTACTTATACTACATTTACTGCAAACTGGACTGCACCCGCAATCGGCATAGTGGATAATTATTTTTTAGATGTATCAACAGCTTCTGATTTTTCAAGTTATTTAAGTGGGTATAATGGATTAACCTTAGCGTCTTCAACGACCTCTCAACTAATCACAGGTCTAACGCTAGGGACACCGTATTATTATCGTGTTAGAGCAAGTAAAAATACGGTTTTTGGGCAAGGAGGAATTATTGTAAACACAGCTACCACATTAGTACCTACATTTACCCCAACTGCTTCTTATACTCCTCCAGGCAATGCCTTTCAATTTGATGGCGTCGATGATAACTTCACGATACCAAATCAGGCGAAATTTAATTTTGTAAATGCATTAACCATGGAAGCATGGGTGAGAATGGACGGCGGCGGAGATTGGTCACAAATTGTTTCTAAGAGTAGAAGTAATGGGACATGGTGTTTTAGAAGAGCTGGCATGAGCAATGATTTGATCTTTAGTGCAGCAGGTGCTGAAGTAAGAAGTACAACAAGTTTAGTGCGAGGAAAGTGGTATCATATTGCAGGTGTATTTAACGGAAGCAGTATCACTATTTTCATTAATGGAATAGCGGAATCAACGGCATCTGTTAGTCGAACCCTGACAGCAAATACGAATGATCTTTACATAGGAGGAGACCCCGGAAGAAGTTGGGATGGAGCGATTGATGAGGTAAGGATATGGAATACAGCATTATCACAAAGTACTTTGCAAGCAAATATGTACAATGAGATCAGCCCCACTTCTGCTGGTTTAGTTGCTTATTACAAATTTGATCAAGGTACCGCAGGAGAATATAATGCTGGATATAATAGTTTGACAAGAGTAGATAATTTAACTGACGCAACAAGTAGCCCTGCAAATGGATCAGTCGCTACATCAAATATAGCTTTTACAGGAACTAAAAGTAATTGGGTAGAGAGTTATGCAATGGCAATTCCAACTGCAAATGCAGCCACCAATATTTCTTCGTCGGGATTCACGGCTAATTGGACAGCATCGGTTATTGGCTCAGTAAACAATTATTTAATCGATGTATCCTCTGCTGCTAACTTTTCTGCACCAGTTTCAGGCTCACCATTTACAGTAGCAAGCCCTACAACTTTACTGGTAGTTACTGGATTAAATCCTTCAACAAACTATTATTATCGAGTTAGAGCAGATAAAACCAGTGTAACTGGTCAGGGTGGATATTCAGCCAAAATTTCAACTTTGCTTCCCGTTGCACCTCCAGCCCCCACTATTAGTTCATTTACACCTTCATCGGCAGGAACTGGTTATACTGTCACTATTACGGGAACTAATTTTACAGGAGCAACCGTAGTAAGGTTTGGCGGAACAGCAGTCACCTCCTTTACTGTGGTAAGTGCCACTAGTATAACAGCGGTAGTTGCAAGTGGTACAACCGGCACAATAGCTGTAACTACACCGGGGGGAACAGCAACTTCTTCGGGCAGTTTTACATTTATTCCAGCCCCCACCATTAGTTCATTTACACCTTCATCAGCAGTAACAGGAGTGATTATAACCATTACGGGAACCAATTTTACAGGAGCATCCGCAGTAAGTTTTGGCGGAACGGGAGCCACCTCCTACACTGTGGTAAGTGCTACTAGCATTACAGCAGTAGTTGCAAGTGGAACATCGGGAAATGTGAGTGTAACAACGCAAGGCGGTATAGCTACATCTGTTGGCTTTACTTATATACCACCTGCTCCCACAGTTACTTCATTTACACCTTCATCGGCTGCAACTGGAGCTGTCGTAACCATTACAGGAACCAATTTTACAGGAGCAACTGCAGTAAGTTTTGGCGGAACAGCAGCCACCTCCTTTACTGTGGTAAGTGCTACTAGCATTACAGCGGTAGTAGCAAGTGGTACAACTGGCACTATATCTGTAACTACAGCTGGAGGAACAGCAAGCTCTTCGGGCAGTTTTACATTTATTCCTGCGCCCATTATTAGTTCATTTACACCCACATCTTCATTAACAGGAGCGGTCATAACCATTACGGGAACTAATTTTACAGGAGCAACTGCAGTAAGTTTTGGCGGAACGGCAGCCACCTCCTTTACTGTGGTTAGTGCTACTAGCATCACAGCGGTAGTTGCAAGTGGTACAAGCGGAGCTATATCTGTAACCACAGCTGGCGGAACAGCTACATCTGCTGGCTTTACTTATATACCACCTGCCCCTACTATTGGTTCATTTACACCTTCATCGGCAGGAACTGGTCAAACAGTAACCCTTACGGGAACCAATTTAACAGGAGCTACTGCAGTAAGTTTTGGCGGAACAGCAGCCACTTCCTTTACTGTGGTTAGTGCTACAAGTATAACAGCGGTAGTAGCAAGTGGTACAAGCGGCACTATATCGGTAACTACAGCTGGAGGAACAGCGACTTCTTCTAGCAGTTTTACATTTAACCCTGCCCACTATTGGATAGGTGGAACAGGTAATTGGAATGATTTAACACATTGGGCATCTACTTCGGGTGGAGCAGCAGACAAGACATCCTTACCATCGGCGAGTGATAATGTACGTTTTGATGCGAATTCAGGATTTACCTCGGGTAGTAAAACGGTAACGATAAATATACCAACTGCGTCATGTAATAATATGAATTGGACGGGTGTAACGAATACTCCAATCTTCTCTACTCCAAATGGCAATCAATTATTTTTATATGGTAATTTAACGCTTTCAACTGGGATGACTGTAAA
>CANIMM010000125.1 GCA_947468255.1 Chitinophagaceae bacterium
CGGCCACTGCTTTTAAATCTTGTATGGCATAATCCCAGCTATTGGGACTTTCCAAATAAATCACCGTAGTGTTGGGTAAAATGGCGCGCTCAAAATTGGTGATTTCACGGCCATCAATATACGAAGTAGTTACACCAAAGCGGGGTAAAATTTCGTTGAACATTTTTTGTGCCCAGGTATAGGGTTTGTTCACCGATACAATATGATCACCTGATTTTACATTGGCCAGCACGGCTGCAAAGATGGCGGCTGCACCGCTATTGAATACCAAACAATCTTCTGCATGATCCAGGGCGGCCAGCTTTTTGCAAAGGATGTTAACTGTTGGGTTGAGGCCGCGGCTATATAAGTAGGTAGAGTATTCATCGGCAAAGGCGCTGCGCATTTCTTCCACAGTACCAAAAGCAAAATTGCTGCTTTGTATGATAGGAGGGGCAATGGCATTGAAATAATTTTCTCTGTCTTCGCCTAGTTCATTGAGGATGTAGGAGAGGTCCATCAGGCAGTTTTTTTAAAATAAAAAATATAATAAATGGCTAGCAAAATTGCCAGCAATCCTATTCCAATGAATGCAGCATTTACATTCCTAATCACTACACCTGCCGCTACCATGCCAAAGCTAAATACAAAAAAAGAGGCAAATAGCGGCGTTAGCTTATTCCATGTGCCGGATATCATTGCTTGATTTACTTTTCGTTTTCTCAAAATAAAAATGGCAGCTGCCGAAGTGCTCATGCCGATGCTATCAAGAAACATGGTGAAGGATAAAATATTATCTACCCCTTTGCCAAAAAAAGTAATGACGATCGCGGTGAGTGCAAAGACGGTAAGTCCTGGTACAAGTGCCTGGTTCTTTGGACTGCGGTACGAGAATATTTTGGGAAAAACCTTGTCCTCACTCATGGCAAACATTACGCGGGGGTTACTCATGAGCACTATATTTACATAGGCCAGCACACTCAAACACATCAGTACATCAAATATTTTTCCACCGGCTTTGCCAAACCAGGCTTCACATAAAAGGGATCCGATGGCACTGGCATTTTTCATGGCATCATATCCAATCACCTTTGTATAGGCATAATTGATTAATAAATAAAGCACTACTACAATGGTGATGCCGATAAAAATCCCTTTGGGCAATATTTTTGAATTTTTTACTTCTCCACCAAAATTGATACTTTGCTGGTAGCCGCCATAAGCAAAACAAACAGGGATCAGTGAAATAAGGAATAAGGTGATGGCCGATTTATCAGAGAGGGTAAAAATGGGCGCGTTGCTTTCGTAGCCATGGGGTGTTACCAGTACACCCTTAAAAATGCTGGCGATCAGCAAGATCACCAAGGCGATTTTTATTACAATCAGCACATTTTGTGTTCGGCTGCTAGTCTTTAATCCAAAAAGGTTGACCACATAAAATAACACCACCGCAAGAATAGAAATTCCTGAATTGAAGAATATGCCCGATGGGCGGTTAAATAGTAGATCACTAATATAGTCTGCCCCAATCAATGCAACGATTGCCATCGAAGCGGCATTGCTAATTAGTATCAATGCATTTACAGTAAAGCCTACAGCGGGATGGTAGCAGGTGGCAAAAACTTTATAATAGCCACCCATGGCTGGGAGTCGAAGGCCAATTTCTGCAAAGGTAAGCGCACCACACAGGGCGATGATACCACCTACAACCCATACTAAAAAAAAGATGGAGCTGTTGCCAGTGGTAGCTGCTACAGATGCAGGGTTTCTAAAAATACCCATTCCAATCACCAGGCTTACCACAATCATGGATAGGTCAAAGAGATTGAGTTGGTTGGATTTTGCTGTCATAGTTTGAAGATACAAAAAGCGAATAAGAAATCTGCGACCCCGTTCAAAATAAGGGCTCATTTTATGACCCAGGTCATATCGGGCATTTTAAATTCTCCTATCTTTGCCACCATGTTCAAACAATTGGCCGCTTTTTTTTTATTGATTGCGTTTGTTTTTCAAACGTTCAGTAATGGGTGGGTGATGGTTGAGTATTATACCAATACAGCGGCATTTACCAAAAAATGCGAGAACAAGGCCAAGCCCGCCCTACATTGTAATGGCAAATGCCAAATGATGAAAAAAATGCAAGCGGCCGAAAGCAAGGAACAGCAAATGCCTGAAAGGAGACTGGAGAATAAAATTGAACTGTTTTCCTGCAACTTGAGTAACTACCATTTTGAAAATATTTTTTCTGAAATTTCTGCCCAAATAGTGGCGATAGAAAAAAATCATTCGCTTACAGATATTTCTCTTTCTCTTTTTCGACCACCCCAACAGGCATAGTCCTCTTTATTAAATTTTACCCACTTTTTTGCCGAACAGTCATTGTATGAAAGCAGTTTGAAAGCTTTTTTACAAAGCAATGATTTTGTTATCGACTAGTTGTCAAAAGCAAACTGAGGCGGAATATTCCAATATTGCTGCTTCAGTCATCGAACCCGTTGGTATTAAATTCATAGGTATTTGAGACGCTCTATTGAGCAGGATATCAATTTTTAAATTCTACAATATTGTCTGCATAAAGAAAAAATCAGTATGCAGACTTAAAAAATACAATATGTATAAAATTATATCTATACTAGCAATTAGTTTATTTGCGCTTACGTTGCAAGCGCAAATAAAAAAAGGAAAGCTATACGATTCAGAAACGAAGGAGCCGCTTGCAGGAGCTTCTATTAAAGCAGGCGAAAAGATTTTTTTGACAGCAGTAGATGGCTCCTTTTCATTACCTGAAAGGGCCACTACCATTGAGATAAGTTATACAGGGTACCTTTCTAAAAAGATAAATTATACTAGCTCCGATTTGTATATTTCCCTTCAAAAAGACAATAGTAAACTCGAAGAAATGGTGGTTACGGCCAACCGTACTGCACAAAAACGAAGTGAGGCCCCCATCGCCATTGCCATCATTAGTAAGCAAACGATGGAAGACACCAAGGCCCAGCGCATGGACCAGCTGATTAATAAAGTGAGTGGGGTATTTATGGTGAACCTAGGCAATGAGCAGCACGAAATGAGTATTCGTCAGCCAATGACAACCAAAAGTCTTTTCCTGTACATGGAAGACGGCATTCCTATAAGAACTACAGGGGTATACAATCACAATGCATTGTTGGAAATGAATTTACCGGCTGCTAAAAGTATTGAAGTAATCAAAGGACCCTCTTCTGCTTTATATGGCAGTGAAGCTATCGGCGGTGCGGTGAATGTGATTACCCAAAGTGCACCAGCCTTTACTAGTGGACAACTGAGTGTACAAATGAATGACAAGGGTTATAAGCGGACCGATGCACAAGTAGGCACCACCGTGGGTAAATGGGGTATTGTAGCTAGCGGCTATTATGCAGACAAAACAAATGGACCAATTGAATATAGCAATTTCAGTAAAAAAGCCATTACAGTAAGAACGGATTACCGGGCGAGTGAAAAGACTAGCTGGGCCAATACGCTTGCAATAGTAGATTATTATAGTGACATGAGTGGTTCTATTGACAGTTTGAAATTTGCAAGAAAAAACTATACCTCTCAAAATACCTTTACATTCCGGAATGTATATGCGCTTCGCTACAAATCCATGCTATCCCATCAATGGAATCAAAGTAGTAATACATCGGTTTCTTTGTTGTACCGCGAAAATTCGGTTGGTCAAAACCCTTCCTACTCAATTGGAAGCACTTCCAATCCAACAAAATTTAAGGGCCAGATCAATGAAAATGCATTTAAAACATTTGCCCTGTTTGTAAATCAAACGCAAAAAATCAATTGGCTCAATAGCAAACTGATTGCAGGGGCTAGTGTAGATTTTAGTCCACAAACCTATTACGCAAAATACATTTCCATCACCAAAGATCTCGCTGCTGGAAAGTATGTGAGTTATACTGCACCTGCGGTAGATTCATTCCTAAGTAAATATAAAACAGGCATTATCAATGTAGCCAGCTATATTGACTTTGAATGTAGTCCTGCAAAAAACTTAAAATTTGTTGCTGCCCTTCGGTATGACGCATTTCAATATTATTTTATCAACAGCTTACCTGCCTCTACCAGTGTAAGTACAGCGTCTACCATTAATTCTTTTAACAGGGTAACGCCAAAATTGGGTCTAACCTATAACTACAAAGGGATTGGTTGGTACGCTAATTATAGCGAGGGATATGTTCCACCCCAGCTTACAGAATTATATAGTGCAGTAAAAGTAGCGCCGTACTTGTTGCCACAAACTTTCAAAAATATTGAATTGGGCGGCTGGGCATCGATACTTAAAAATAGCGTGTATGCCGACTGGAGCATCTATCAACTGAAAGGCACCAATGAAATTATTTCAGTAAAGCAGTCAGACAACACTACGCTCAACCAGAATGCTGGATCTACCAAGCATGTGGGTATTGAGTATGGTATTACCATCAAGCCCATTAAAGACCTTTCTATTCGATTTAGCGGCACCAATGCCAAGCATAGTTTTATTAGCAATATTGTAAAAGGCGTTAATTATAATGGAAAAGAAATGAGTGGAGCGCCAAGATTTACTAGTAATGCGGAGATAATGTATAAACCTTCTTATATAAAAGGGCTGAGGCTGGGTGCTGAATGGCAACATCAAGGTGCTTATTTTATGGATGATTTAGATCTATTTTCATACAAAGGATTTGATGTAATCAATCTTCGAGCTGGTTACCAATATAAGGCTGTAGAAATTTGGTTAAATGCACTCAATGTTTCAAATGTGTATTATTCCGTTTTTTCTACTAAAAATGCTACTTCCAGCGGAAGCAGTGCGTATTCTTATAGTTTAGGCGATCCAAGAGAAATTACACTTGGATTGGCTTATCATTTTGGCAAAAAATAAATAATACCGGAGTGCAAAATAATTTGCACCCCTCATTAAATTAAGATAACCATGCGAAAAAATATGTATCAATGGCACAGAACCCTGTCTCTGATTATTGCCATTCCCGTTGTATTGTGGGCAGCAAGCGGATTTATGCATCCTATTATGACTACCATTCGACCTAGGGTAGCAACTCAATTTTTGCAACCTACTGTAATCGACAGCGCCAAAATAAAAGTCAGCTTGACCGAAGCTTTGCAAAAAAACAACATGGCAGTTTTTCATAATTTCCGACTCGTTGCCATTGAAAAAAACTGGTTTTATCAGGTGCAGCCTACTGCCAATGATCTACCGGTTTATCTAAGTACCCAGACTGGAAAAAAACTTCCCAATGGCGACCAGCTTTATGCACAATACATCGCCAAATTATTTTTGGAAGGGCAACCAAAAACTTTCGAAGTTTCCTCAAAATCATTTCCTGATACAATTGGTAAAGCTGCCCTAGTTTCGGACAATCAAAAGACTTCAACAGTAGACGCCGAGTCTACCCATGACTGTTGTGACGCAGCTACCAATTGTGTTTTATTGAATGAGAAAGGAGACCGTGTAACAGGGGTAAACCTAGTCACTAGCTTTGATGATGAATACAAATTCGTAAATCGACTGTTGCCGGTTTACCGAGTTGATTTTGGACGTGCGGATGGGATAAGGATTTATGTGGCTACCACTAGTGATCGTTTTGGATTTGCTGTCGATAATAAAAGAGCCATTTTTGACAAAATATTTTCATTTTTTCACACTTGGAGCTGGATGGATCGTTTGGGCAATACCAAGTATTTTATAATGGCATTATTGCTTTCGCTAGCTTTTGGTACAACCCTGATGGGGATATACATTTTCTTTTTCACTAGCACTAAAAAAGCCAATGGTAATAAAGTTGTTGCAGCAAGAAGAAATCACCGATGGGTATCAGTGCTAATTTCATTATTTACACTGATGTTTACTTTCAGTGGCGCTTTTCATGCACTTGACAAATTGAATGTCGATGATCGATATGATTACTATACCCAACAAGCTATCCCCAGTTTCACTGCTGTATTTGATTTGCATTCATTGCAGGCAGTTGTAAAACAGCCTATCACCAATATTAGTGCAGTACAAATGAATAGTGAATTGTACTGGCAGGTGTATACAAAATCCGAACCTATTAAAGGTAATGTTACAACCCAGCCACGAAAAGATCTTATGAAGGACAAACAGGTGGCGCCACCCAATGGCAAGTATATTAAGGCTTCGGACTTTTCGCTATTGAAGGATGGTGAAAAAGTCTATGCTCAATATTTGGCGTCTCAATTTAGTAAACACAGTACAAAGGATATTATTGCAACTGAAGCTATCACCAAATTTGCTGATGAATATGGTTTTGTAAACAAGCGGTTGCCTGTTTGGAAAGTAAGTTACGCAAGCAATTATAATGAACGCTATTATGTAGAAACCAGTAGTGGAAGGCTTTCCGTAAGAGTCAATGACAGGGACCTGATTGAAGGGTATAGTTTCGCTATGTTGCACAAGCATCATTTTATGGATTTCGCTAGCAAAGAGGTAAGAGATTTTAGTACGATGTTTTGGGCCTTGGCACAAATTGCGGTAGTGGTGATTGGACTTATTTTATGGAGAAGCGTTAGGGTTAATAAAAAATTAAAATCAAATGAAATTGTATAAAAAATACAGGCTATTCGGAACGATTATTTTTTTTGTTTCTTGTAGCGGATCTCCTGAGAAAGAATTTGTTGCTCCTGTTAAACCAGTTCCTTCAATGCAAGTTGCCGAACACGCCATTGATCTTAGTGCAGTGGTGCTTGCAATAAACAAGGATCTAGTCTGTGGAATGCCGATTAGAGCAGGGGTTGCAGATACGGCTCACTATAAGGGTAAAGTGTATGGGTTTTGCGCCAAGGAATGCAAGGAAGCTTTTGTAAAAGACCCCGGTCAATATATCCAGATTAAAAAACAATAATCGAGTACCTTTGCTTAATAAACGCTAACAAAAAATATATCATGAAACGAATTTTTCAGTTGTTATTCATCGTGCTTATAGCATTTGTACAAATGGCTACTGCGCAAACAAAATCGCCGGTGTGGAATGAACTAAAAAATTTCCATACCTATATGGCAGCAACCTTTCATCCAGCCGAGGAAGGTAATTTTGCACCACTAAGGGCTAAAGCAGATAGCCTATTGACAGTAGTAAAAATTTGGCAATCGTCTCCAGTTCCCGCTAATTATAAGCCAGCAGAAACCAAGGCGGCTTTGTCAAAACTGACTTTTCAGTGTACAGCAATTAGCAAAGCGGTTCGTAATGCAGCTGGCAATGATTCGCTTAAGAAAATGATTACCGATGCACACGATATTTTTCATACAATTGTAGGGGAGTGCAGAAAGACGGATGAATAAATTGCTATAACCATTTTATAGCCGCAATTTCTATTTTTCATTTTCGGCCAATGACTAATGAGGGGTAATTTCTATGGAATTACCCCTCATTAGTTTATGCAGAATGGGTTTTATTTTGTATTTTAAAAGAGCATTTCATTGACACTGATAGGTAATTGCTTTCAGGCAAAATTCGATTTGTAGCCAGTGTAAAGTTTCGGCAAAATACCCCTTCTGGAAAAAAATGTCGCTCTTTGGCTTGCTTTGCAAACATACTTTCAAAAGGCTGGATGAAATATTTAAATTCAATATCCTGAGTAGACTTTTTTTATAAATATAAGTTTCTTTCATCAATTTTATTTATGTCAAACACCTATTCTCAGATCACTATCCATGCGGTATTTGCAGTAAAATTTAGGGAGAATACAATCGCTAAACATTGGCGCGACGAGTTACATCAATATATATCGGGAATTATCACCAATAGTGATGGCACATCGTTGGCGGTTGGCGGGTGGAGTGACCATGTCCATATTTTATTTGGAATGCCGGTTACGGTTAGCATCGCTGATTTTATGCGAGTTATTAAAACCAATAGCAGCAAATGGATCAATCAACAAAAATTGGTGAAAGGTAAATTTCAGTGGCAGGAAGGGTATGGGGTATTTTCTTTCGCTAAAAGTCAGCGAAACGTGGTAATCAAATATATTATGAATCAGGAAATTCATCACCAGCAAAAATCATTTAGAGAAGAATATATTAAAATGCTAACAGATTTCGATGTCGCTTACCAGGATAAATACTTATTTGAGTTTTATGATTGAATAACCGACTCCCTTTTTTTATGTATACAAATTGAATCCGGTTATTATAACCACTAAAAGAAAGGTTGGTTTGTTAACCGATTGTTTTATCGTTAATTTTTAAAATTCCGCCCCGACGGGGCTTACTCCTTTGATTTGAATTACCCTACCAAAATTTCGCCCCGATGGGGCTGTTTTTTTATAAAAGCTATTGTAAGCTTCCATTTGCCTAGGAATAAACTGAATTAAAAATTCCTTTGTAAATTCATGAATCCCAAGCCCCATCGGGGCGAAATTATGGCAGAACTCGGCAAGTCATTTTATTTATAATTGATTTTTCAATTGTTATTTGTCTTTATTTACCCTTTCTACAAATTAAAAAATATTTGTGAATTCATGAATCCCAAGCCCCATCGGGGCGAAATTATGGCAGAACTCGGCAAGTCATTTTATTTATAATTGATTTTTCAA
>CANIMM010000126.1 GCA_947468255.1 Chitinophagaceae bacterium
GCGGGCTGGACGGGACTCGAACCCGCGACCTCTGCCGTGACAGGGCAGCATTCTAACCAACTGAACTACCAACCCGTTTCCCTTTAAACTGCTTAAAAAATCACTACTGACTCAATGCCTGTTTTTTGGGATTGCAAAGATAGGTGTTTTAATTTTTTTTATCCAAAACTTTTATTAAAAAATCTTTCCGCTTAATTTTACATAACAGTTACTACTTTCACCGACTAATAACTCATATTAAATTTGCAGTATGCCTGAATTAAAAAACCGTCAGTTCCTCGATTTTGAAAAACCTATCAAAGATCTCTATGATCAGATAGACCTATTAAAAGTAGCGCAGGAAAAAAGCAAAACAGATATGAGCGGTTCCATCGCCTCATTGGAAAAAAGAATCATTGAGACTAAAAAAGAACTCACCCAACAACTTACGCCTTGGCAAAAAGTTCAATTAAGCCGTCATCCCGACAGACCCTATACCCTAAAATACATCGATAAAATGTGCAGCAACTTTATTGAATTGCACGGCGACCGGAATTTTAAGGATGACAAGGCAATGGTGGGCGGTTTTGCTGACTTAGATGGCCAGACAGTAATGATCATTGGTCAGCAAAAGGGAATCAACACCAAATCGAGGCAAATTCGAAATTTCGGAATGGCCAACCCAGAAGGATACCGAAAGGCGATCCGGTTGATGAAGCTAGCAGAAAAATTTAATAAACCTATCATTACATTGATCGATACTCCAGGTGCCTATCCAGGACTGGAAGCAGAAGAAAGAGGTCAGGGAGAAGCCATCGCCCGCAATATATATGAAATGCTTCGGCTAAAGGTGCCCGTTATCTGCGTCATCATTGGCGAAGGGGCAAGTGGTGGTGCATTGGGCATAGGTGTAGGCGACCGCGTTTATATGATGCAAAATACCTGGTACACCGTGATCTCCCCCGAAAGTTGCAGCAGTATTTTATGGCGCAATTGGGACAATAAAGAAAAAGCAGCGGATCAACTGCGTTTAACCGGTGACGATATGTTGCAATTCGGTTTGGTAGATGGTGTTATTCCAGAACCCTTTGGAGGTGCGCACTGGGACTATGATGAGGCCGCAGATATTCTCAAAAAATTTCTACTCCCCGTTATTGCAGAACTAAAAATGATTGATCCCGAACAACGTTGCGAGCAAAGAATCGAAAAATTTGGAAAAATGGGCTTCTGGGACGAATTGCCCGAAACAGGCAAAAATGAACCGTTGACTCAATCATAATCTGCCGAAAGATCAATCACTTTTCGGGCCTTTTTTTACTTTCAACCCCAATCTCGAATTGCTTCGATTTTGTATGGTTGGAGAATGAATATCCCCTGTACCTATTTATTAACATCCCTGTATAAGGCAACACCTTATCAACGGAGCAACTTATCTTTGAATAAACAATTACCATTATGTTAAAAGTTGGTGTTTTTGGTGTTGGTCACTTGGGCAAGATTCATCTAAACAACTGGAAAGAAATTGAAGGGGTAGAATTAATCGGATTTTTTGACCCTTCGCCAGAAAACGCAAAAGAAGTAAATGAAAAATACCAGCTAGCAAGCTTTGAAAATGCGGAACAACTCATGGACGCCTGCGACCTAGTTGACATTGTAGCCCCCACCACCGAACATTTTGAGATAAGCAAGGCTGCCATCACCAAGGGTAAACACGTTTTTGTTGAAAAACCCTTGGCCAACACGATGGACGAGGCAAGGGAATTACTCAAGCTTGCTAAAGAAGCCAATATAAAATTTCAGGTTGGTCATGTTGAAAGATTTAATCCTGCTTTTTTAGCTTTGAAAGACTATACCATCAACCCAATGTTTATTGAAGTGCATCGCCTAGCACAATTTAATCCACGCGGCACCGATGTAAGCGTCATACTGGACCTGATGATACACGATATTGACATTATCCTCAATCTGGTAAATAGCAATGTAAAAAACATTTCTGCCAATGGCGTGGCAGTAATGAGCGATACGCCCGACATCGCCAACGTTCGCATTGAATTTGATAATGGCTGTGTTGCCAATCTTACCAGCAGCCGCATATCTATGAAAAAAATGCGCAAAATGCGCTTGTTTCAAAAAGACGCCTACATTGGTATAGATTTTTTAGAAAAGAAAACAGAAGTTATCAAGCTCAATACCCCCGAAGATAAACAGGTATTTACTTTTGACATCGAGACCAACAATGGCAAAAAAACAATCGCCATAGCCAACCCTACTATAGTGGTGGGTAATGCAATCAAAATGGAATTGGAAGGATTTGTAAATGCGATCAATCAAGGTACCGATACACCGGTAACCATTCTAGATGGATTTAGGGCAATGGATGTAGCGCACCAAATTTTGGAAAAAATCAATAACCAGCAATTAAGTTAATTGGTACAATGGATTTCATATCCATTAGCAAGTGAATTAGTCCAAATCACTCCAATAGGAAAATTCCTTGCTAAAAAACATTTCAACCCTTGAAATATTTTACCGTTGGGTAGCCGTATTGATAATCCCTTCCGCCAATAATAGATCAACCGGTTGGGTGATTTTTATATTTTGCTCCTCTCCTTCAATCAAATTTACCCTCAATCCAAAAGCCTCCACAACGGTGGCCTCATCAGTAAATTTGTCTTTATAATCGATGGCAAAAGCCGGTAACAAAATTTTACTGTGAAAAGTCTGGGGTGTCTGAACCAGCTTTACCCTATCGCGTTCAATAGCCTCGCTACCTTCTTCATTTACCATACGCACACTGTCTTTTGAAGCAGTAACAGGTATAGCAGAACCAAATTCTACCGCTGCAAGATAGCAACGATGAATAAGGTCAACTGATAGCAAACACCTAACCCCATCATGAACAAATACAATACTCTCTTCACTAACCAATTGAAGTCCATTTTGAACTGAGTGAAACCTTGTCCGACCACCGACCGTTATTTTTATCCGATCGTAATCAAAAAATGCATCGATGATTTCCTGTCCGGCTGCAATATAATCTTCAGGCAATACCAGAATGATCTGCAGATCAGCGTAGGATTGTAAAAAAGTATCCAGCGTATAATACAGTATTGGCTTATTTTTTAAAAGTAAAAATTGCTTGGGCAAATTCACCTTCATTCTACTGCCAATACCTCCGGCAACAATAATTGCGTATTTTTTCATTACTGCAAATTTATAATTATTCGAGTAAAGAAAACACATAGCATTTGTATACCTTTTTCAACCATCACAAACTAAAATACCCCCTATCCCTTAATTGGACCTAGCTTCCTTTAACAACTTGATAAATCAATCCAATGCAAGGCCGAAATACAGAAAAATGGGGATTCGATAATTCAGATAGTACTGAAAATGGGTATTTGCATTAAAAACTATAATTTTACATATGCCAAAAAGAAAAAAAAGAATTGTAATTAAAGTAGGTTCAAATGTGGTAGCACAACCAGGTGGTGGGCTTGACTTAAGTAGCATTGAAGGGCTTACCAACCAAATTAGTACACTCAACAAAAAAGGAATTGACATCATATTAATATCCTCCGGAGCAGTTGCGGCAGGAAGGAGTTTGATTACTCCACCAAAAAAAACAGATGAAATCAGCAAAAGGCAATTGTTTGCTTCGGTGGGCCAGATCAAACTGATTAATATTTACGCAGAACAATTTGCCAAACAAGATTGCTTATGCGCACAGGTATTGGTAACGAAAGAGGATTTTAGAGATCGAGAACATTACATCAACATGAAAAATTGCATTACTGTTTTACTAGAAAACAATGTAATCCCTATTTTGAATGAAAATGATGTTATATCTGTAACGGAATTGATGTTCACCGACAATGATGAGCTAGCAGGATTGGTTTCAAGCATGTTGGATGCCGACAAATTAATTATCCTTTCCAATGTAAAAGGCATTTATGATGGTTCCCCCAACCATTCATCTTCTAAATTGATTCCAGTAATTGAATTTGGCGATACCGGATTTGAAAGCTTTATTACCTCCGAAAAATCTAATTTCGGACGAGGTGGCATGTTAACCAAATGTAGTATGGCCAACAAAGTGGCTAGTATGGGCATTCCTGTTCAGATAGCCGATGGTAAAGAAGCAAATATTTTAATTGACATTACCAACAACTTACCCATTGGCACTTTATTTAAACCGAGAAAAAATATTTCAAGTATAAAAAAATGGGTGGCGCACTCAGAGGGTTTCGTAAAAGCTGCTGTGTACATTGATGAAGGTGCCGAAAAAGCGCTCCAATCTAATAAACCAACCAGCTTACTTCCTGTAGGCATTACAAAAATTGAAGGGGTTTTTAAAAAAGGGGAAATTATTCAAATTATCAGTAACACCGGCAAAAAATTAGGAGTAGGTAAAGCCCAATATCACTCAGAAAAAGCGGCTGAACTAATGAGCAAAAAAAACGAAAAAGCTTTGGTGCATTACGATTACTTATTCTTAAACAACGAACTAACCAAATGAGTATAGGACTTCATTCATTGACAGATAATTTTAAGTCTGTTCAACAGGCAAGCAGAAAACTGGGTCAAATAAGCAAAGAAAAAGTAACAGCTGTATTAATCAGTTTAGCTGATGCTGCTATTAGCCACAGTGAAACGATTTTAATGGAGAACCAAAAGGATCTTGACAGGATGTCGACAGCAGATCCTAAGTACGATCGACTTCAACTTACTAACCAACGACTGCAGGATATTGCCAATGAAATTAGAAAAGTAGCCGCACTGCCAACACCAGTGGGCATTACGCTAGAGCAACGCACCATGGAAAATGGTATTCACATCAGCAAGATTACAGTGCCACTAGGCGTAATCGGTGTTATTTTTGAAGCCCGTCCCAATGTTACTTTTGATGTATTCGCCCTCTGTTTACAATCTGGCAATGCCTGTATTTTGAAAGGAGGAAGTGATGCAGCATTTTCTAATGTAGCTATTGTACAGCTCATCCAGTCTGTTTTACAACAACATGGTCTTCCCGAAAACTGCATTGAACTGCTACCTGCCACTAGAGAAGCTACCACTGAATTATTGAATGCGGTGGGTTATGTGGATGTGATTATTCCCCGAGGTAGTCAGCAACTCATTGACTTCGTTCGCAAAGAATCTAAAGTGCCCGTTATTGAAACTGGTGCAGGAATAGTGCATGCCTATTTTGATGAAAGCGGTGATATTGAAAAAGGAAAAGCGATCATTTTGAATTCAAAAACTAGAAGAGTCAGCGTATGCAATGCATTGGACTGTTTGCTACTGCATGCCAGTCAATTAAAAAACCTACCCGAACTGGTTAGCAATATGGCTAATAAAAATGTACTCCTTTATGCCGATGAAGCTGCCTATGGTGCATTAGAAAATAATTATCCCTCCAGCTTATTAATACATGCCAATGAAAAGCATTACGGAACTGAATTTCTTGACTATACCATGGCCATTAAAACAGTACCAGATATTGAATCGGCTATTAATCATATTTCGCAACACAGCAGCAAACATAGCGAAACGATCATAGCTGAGAACCCAACACATATTGAGCAGTTTCTTCAACAAGTGGATGCCGCAGTAGTGTATGCTAATGTGTCTACTGCTTTTACAGATGGTGCACAATTTGGCCTCGGCGCCGAAATAGGTATTAGCACCCAAAAATTACATGCAAGAGGTCCGATGGCACTGAAGGAATTATGTAGCTATAAATGGATCGTTCGGGGCGATGGACAAGTAAGGGGATAATAAATATTTTTCTTTTCCAACAGTATTGTTGTACCAATCGGAAAATCGTTTGCGGTAGTAAGTGCCTACGCAAGGTATTTTTGTGTAATTTTTTCTACAATCAATTCCTCTCCGATCCAATGCATACATGCATGATCTCCCCGGTAACAAGCCTTATTGCCAAACACCGAACAGGGCCTACACGCAAGATCTAATTGCACTATGCTTTTATCTGGCTGGCCCCATCCATTAAAACCAGCATAAGGGTGGGTAGCACCCCAGATACTCACCACAGGCACATTAAATAATGACGCAAGGTGCATATTAGCAGAATCCATGCTGACCATTTGATCTAAATTGCTGATAATGGCCAGTTCGTCTTTAAAAGAATACTTTCCAGCTACATTGAATGCGGAAAAAATTTCCTGCTCCCATTGCTGTAAAATAGCCGATTCCAATTCTCCTCCACCAAACAGCAATACAGTATAATTGGCTGCAGTTAACTGGCCTACCACCTTTTTCATTTTTTCAATTGGGTACATCTTTTCTTCATATTGAGCGAAAGGAGCAACTCCAATCACTTTTTTTCCAGAAGAAAATACGGCTTGGAGTGCAATCGGAATTTGCTTTTTGAAATGGGTAGGGCGAGCATGATCTAAGAGAACAGGAAAACCAATTTCCCTAAATACCGAAGCATATCGTTCATGCATGGAAGTAAGTGCAATAAAAACTTTCTGATCCCTGCGAGTAAGTGCTTTCTTCTCAGTCCTACCCTTATCAAGCGCAGCAATGGACAATCCTTTCAATTTAAAAAATGCGGAAAGCAAATGCGACCTCAAAACGCTGTGTAAATCTACCACCGCATCAAAGTAGGCAAGATTTTTAAGTGCTCGAAATAATCGAAACATTCCAACAATTCCTTTGTGCTGTCCCTTTAAATATGCTGGGTAAAATTGACATCTTTCTATCCCCTCAAATAATGGTTCCAAAAAAGAATTGGATACCACTGTTATCTTCAATTCAGGATTTTGTTCTAATACATTTTTAATAACGGGAACGGTCATCGCCACATCACCCATGGAGGAAAAACGAATTACCAATATGTGTTTTGGATTTTGCAAAATATTTCAAACAAATAAAAATGTACAAATAAAATTTTGTGTATGACTGATTTTTTGATGCTGGATTTATTTCACTATTGCAGCAGCTGGTTGAAAATTGCAGGCAACTGTAATTGGTAAGATGGATAATTTTACTGCTGGTATAAAACAGGGTTAAGCCCAGGATCATTGTACATCTTCATTTGCTTGTACACTTTCATATACTTGTTTCCATTGGCAATATCCTCCAGCAGTTCATCAATCGATTTAGACAAGTCTACCCGCTGTTCTAATAACACTTCTAATTTTTTGGAACAGGCCACGACATGTTGTTCGCTAGCATTCTCACGGGTAACTTCCACATTCATATGATAAATTTTCAGCGCCAGAATTGACAATCGATCAATTGCCCAAGCAGGACTCTCCGTATTAATCAATGCATTTATCTTGGGCTTTATATCAACATATTGCTGCAAAAAATAACTATCAATATACTCAACCATATCCGTTCTTACTTGGTTGGATGCATCGATTCTTCTTTTTAATTGCAACCCTTCTTCAGAATCAATTTTCGGATTGCGTACAATATCTTCCAAATGCCATTGTACAGTATCAACCCAGTTTTTGGCATACAATAAATTATCAAATCCATTTGCAGGAAATGGATTGCAAATAACCGTATCCACCTTATCCAATAGATGATAATCACGAATACTGCTATCAAAAATGTCGTTACAAACTTTACTTATCATCGGAAGGATATTTATTAGCCAAATTTTTATTTCGAACTGCAATGTAGTATAAAGGAATACCAATAAGGGTAATAATCAGCCCTGGCCAAGTAAACTGTGGTTTATAAATTATCAATAGAATACAAAAACTCACCCCCATTACCATATAAATAATTGGCAAAAATGGGTATCCAAAAGCTTTGTAGGGTCTATCGGCATCAGGATATTTTTTTCGTAAAATAAAAATTCCTGCAATGGTAAGTACATAAAAGATAACTACCATAAAAGAAACCATATCTAGCAAATCTCCATACCTTCCACTAAGACACAAAATACAAGCCAATGCACATTGAATCCACAAAGCCCATTCGGGAACAATATTTTTATTCAATGTTCCCGCCTTTTTAAAAAACAACTGATCTTTAGCCATCGTATAATATACCCTTGCTCCAGCCAGGACTAATCCATTATTACAACCAAAAGTAGCTACCATGATCATGATGGCAATTATGACGGTCCCGCTGCTTCCAAAAATAGCTTCGGAGGCACTAAGTGCAACGCGGTTGTCTTTTGCAAAAGCCAGTTCATGCAATGGAACCGTGGCCAAATAAACCACATTCATCAAGATATAAATCACTGTCACAATCAAAGTCCCTAAGAACAAACTTAAACCGATATTTTTTTGTGGATTTTTTATTTCGCCCGCAATGAAAGTAACATTGTTCCAGGCATCACTGCTGAAAATACTCCCCACCATTGCACTTGCCATTGCTCCCAATGCAGAACCAATTAACAGTGGCTCAAAATTAATTGTACCGCCAATCTTGGTTAGGTGTTGCATGGCCCACGGATTTTGCCAGTTGGCGCGCCAAATCTCCCAATTAAAAGCAATAAAGCCCGCAATGATTACTCCACACAGAGAACGCAATTTGGCTGAAGTAAAAAAA
>CANIMM010000127.1 GCA_947468255.1 Chitinophagaceae bacterium
CCTGCTTACATCGATTTTATTTTTTATTTTCTCTTATTACCTCTTCTGCTTCTTGGATTATCCTAATTCGAGTCAACTCTTCTGCCTGCTGCTGAAAAACTTTTTGTTTTTGCCTGTATAGCTCATATTTATTGGATAAATAGGGCGCTTCTAGATATTATGAACAAAAAAATCAGTACAAAACTTGTATTGCTCATTTTTAACAATTGATTTTTTGAATACCCATTATTAATTAGCTTTTGATTAATGGAAAATCTACATTCACCCGTCGCAATACAATTGAAAAGTAAAAATGAAGACTTGAAATTTTTGATAAAATTCCATTCCTCTTAATCATTTCTTACATATTACATGTTTTTATAATTTAAAATTCGGGCATTATTATCGCTTACCATTGAAATAAATCACTTCTTGAAATTATGACTTGTTAGAACTGGGGTATGAACAAATTTTAAGCATTGATTATCCAAATTTATCCAATACTAGATTGTAAGCATTTAAATAGCGACTTTTGAAAAGTAACCGAACGGCCAAATCAACGAGTCTGATGGTAAATTTAGATTTCTAAAAAAATATAGAAATTAATTGGGTAATCAATAAACAAATACTGAAAATTTAGTATGCATAGTTTATCTTCTTACCAAAATAGAAGCTATTGTATAATTGGGAATAAGTTGGTTCCTCGAATTTGAAAATATTTCAAATTCTATAACAATATTTACAAAAAGAGTAAACGAACAATTATAATTATTTTTAACCTGCATGGCAAAATATTTTAGAACCCAAAAATTTAATTTTATGACATTATCCAATAATAAAATAATTTCATTTTTAATTTTCAGTCTCATTTTGCTTGCAGCGTGCAAGACGAAAAATGTATATAAAGCTCCGAATGTTGTTTTTACACTTGAGGAAACACAGCTGCCGGCCTATGAAAAAGAGATAGACCATATGGGTATCATCAAGGATAATCAAAGCCATCAGGAGAAATCATTCAATAAAGGTAAAAGAATCTATACCTCCATCTGCTTTACTTGTCATGGTAGTCCAAGCCAAGAGGGCTCAATTCCTACAGCATTTAAATATTGGAAGGATAAATTCAAAGTAGGAAAAGACCCTTACTCGATTTATCTAACGCTAACCAGAGGCTATGGTGCAATGCCAGCTCAAACAACTTTAACGCCAAAAGAAAAATATGATGTAATACAATACATAAGGGAAGAATTTGTAGCTAAGCAAAACAAGGGGGAATATTTCAAAATCGACTCAAATTATTTACTGAGTCTACCAGCAGGAAAATCCAAGGGGCCTGAAGCCAAACGAAGGGAGCCGTGGACAGAAATGGATTATGGCAACTCGCTGATCTACACTTACGAGTTGGTTGACTCAAATGCAAAACCCAGAGAAATAGCAAAAGGACCTGCACCACTAAAGGATGAAAATTTGGTGGATGCCAACTTTGCTTATAAAGGTATCGCCGTAAGAGTAGATGAAGGTGTAGGTGGAGTTGCAGCAGGCAAGGCCTGGATGATTTTTGATCATGATTTGATGCGTATAGCTGGAGCTTGGACAGGCAAGGGTTTTATAGATTGGGAAGGGATTCTTTTAAATGGGAGACATAATATTTCTCCACGTACAATCGGGAATCTTCAAATTTCAAATTCTGTAGAACCTGGATGGGCCAATCCGACAAATGGATCTTTTACGGACACCCGATTTAAGGCAATAGACAATAGAAGATTTGGTCCTTTACCTCGCTCCTGGGCACAATACAAGGGGCTGTATCATTATAATGATAAAGTAATCATTTCTTATACTGTTGGCAACGCTAGTGTTTTAGAAAAATTAGGTCTTGAAGGATCGGCCGACAAGCCCATTTTTACACGCACATTAAATATGACCCCTTCAGCAACCTTGCTAAAAATGCGCATAGCGCCCACAAATAACGCTGTAGCAATTATAGGCGAAGATGTTACCCTTACCAAGGAAGCAGGTTTTTTTGTATTGAAAATACCTGCGTCAAAAACAGTTAAGGTGAAAATTTTATTTGCCAGCCCAACTGTAAATAATTTTGCCCTTCTATCAAAATCATCTAAACAACCAGAAAATCTGTTAGCTTTTACAAAAGGAGGCGAAGCGCAATATCCACAGAAATTAGCTACTACCATTTCAAAAGGCGAGCAGAAAGGAGTATTTAAGGTAGATAGGATGGAATTACCCTCCCAGAGCCCTTGGAAAAACCAGCTGAGATTGAGTGGAATTGATTTTTTAGAAGACCGAAATAAAGCAGTGATCTGTTCAACTGATGGCGATGTTTGGTTGGTAGAAGGAATTTTAAAAAGTTCAGGCACTTTATTATGGAAGAGAATTGCTGCTGGGTTATTTCAGCCTCTTGGTATCAAAGTAGTAGATAAAAAAATATTTGTGACTTGCCGAGACCAGCTAGTAAAACTACATGATCTGAATGGTGATGAGGAAATTGATTTTTACGAAAGCTTCAATAGCGATCATCAAGTAACCAATCACTTCCATGAGTTTGCCATGGGTTTACAAACTGATAAGGAAGGAAATTTTTACTATGCCAAAAGTGCTCGGCATGCAAGACGATCATTGGTTCCACAACATGGAACCTTACTGAAAGTAAGTAAGGATGGTCAAAAAACTACTATAATTGCGCATGGATTTAGAGCAGCCAATGGGGTTTGTATTAATCCTGATGGGTCTTTTTTTGTAACAGACCAAGAAGGGTACTGGAATCCAATGAACAGAATTAACTTGGTTTCATCCAACAACAAATTTTATGGTAACATGTTTGGTTATAATCCTTCAAAAGATAGCTCAGACAAAGGTATGGAACAACCATTGGTATGGGTTGAAAAGGACATTGATCGGTCACCATCAGAATTGCTTTGGGTAGATAGTAAAAATTGGGGACCATTGAATGGAAGTCTGCTTAGCTTTTCATATGGATATGGAAAAGTATTTATTGTGCCGCATGAAACAATTGGCAACCAGATTCAGGGAGGACTTATTGAATTACCTATTCCAAATTTTTCGACTGGTGTTATGCGTGGACGATTCAATCCTTCGGATGGTCAATTATATACCTGTGGTTTGTCGGCATGGGGATCAACCCAGCCAGATTTAGGAGGATTTTATCGAATCAGGTACATGGGTGAAAAATCCATCATACCAATTGGGCTCAATGCTAAACGAGAAGGTATTCGCATCATTTTTTCACATGAGTTAAGTCTAAAAGATGTCAACAAAGTATCCGCTTTTCAGGTACAAACATGGGATTTAGAGCGATCTAGAAGATATGGATCAGATCATTACAATACCAAATCTCTTCCAGTAACCAAGGTAGAAATAAGTGATAACAGAAAAGAATTGTTTCTCACCATCCCTGGCATCAAACCAACTCATGTAATGGAAATTAATTATCAACTAACTGATACCAATGGGGAACAAATAAAAGGGCTGATTCAAAATACAATCTACCAATTGGGTAAATAGTTGATACTAATTTTTCTTGGTCAACTACTAATTGTTGAAAAAGAAGTATGGAAATGAATTTATTTATTTTATACAATCTATCAAAATACCTATATGCGAATGGCACTTGCTAAAAAAATTGTATTGATTTTTTTCACTTGTATTGTTAATTACTCAAACAACTTATTCGGTCAGTCAATAAAAAATCCGAAACCAAATTTTATTATCATATTAACTGATGACCAAGGCTATAATGATGTAGGTTGTTTTGGTTCTCCCAACATTAAAACACCTCACTTAGATCAAATGGCAAAAGAAGGTGTTAGGCTAACGAATTTTTATGCCCAACCTGTTTGCGGTCCATCTAGAGGCGCACTGATGACTGGTCGCTACCCTGTTAGAATTGGAGATGGATGGACAACTAGAGAAGAAGAAATAACCATAGCAGAAGAACTTAAAATACAAGGATATACGACTGGTTGTATTGGAAAATGGGATATGTCCAGACGCAAAGTAATACCTGGGCAAATGCCGAATGATCAAGGATTCGATTATTATTTTGGCACGCTAGGAGCAACTGATGAAGGTGAAGTTGATTTCTATCAAAATCGCGAAAAAATTGCTGGCACAAAAGACATGTCAATGCTAACAAGTTTATATACAAACAAAGCATTAAATTTTATTGAAGAAAAAAAAGACAGTCCATTTTTTCTTTATTTAGCCCATAGTATGCCCCATGTTAAAATAGATGCCTCAGTGAATTTCAAAGGTAAATCTGCAGGGCAATTGTACGGGGATGTTATTGAAGAAATAGATTGGAATGTTGGACTCATCATTGATAAAATCAAAAGCCTCGGGTTATCTAACAATACGTACATTCTTTTTACGAGTGACAATGGACCCTGGAAGGGCAAGGAAGAGGTTTTTCGGATAAGCCATGGCAATCAATTGGCTACCGGTTCGGCATATCCATTACGCGGAGTGAAAGGCTCCCATTTTGAGGGTGGATTTAGAGTTCCAGCTATTATGTGGGGTGGTCAAACTGTTTCAGGAAAAGTTTTAAACGGTATTGTTTCTACTTTAGACATATTGCCCACATTTGTAAATCTTGCCCATGCAAAAACTACAACAGGAATTACATTAGATGGTTTCAATCAAACAAATTACCTAGTTGGTAAAACAGCTACAAGTAGCAGAAATAACTTTTACTACTTTATTAGAAATGAATTACATAGTGTACGCTTAGGGAAATGGAAATTAATGCTGCCCAATCGATTAAAAAGTTACAGCGGGATAACTGATTTTATTCAAGATCCTGCAATAACTGAAACAATATTATATGACCTTTCAAAAGATATTTCCGAATCAAATAATGTTGCCAAGCTACATCCTGAGATTGTTAAAAAATTAATTGCTATAGCGGAAAAAGCACCTATTGATTTGGAAGAAAAAACGGGCAACAAGTAAAATGGCTTATTCAATATACTATTTATCAATTGGTAAATAGAAAACGAATATTGACTTTTAAAAAAACAGTATAATAACAATGTTGCTTTTTGTTTTATATAATTAACAATACAGGTATGCGAATTACAGATTCTAACAAACTACTTTTTTAAGTTTTCTAAAATAGCTTTACAAATGAAAAGTAAAATTGAAACCTACCAGCATTCACTCCAGTTTTTTGCAGCTTTTGGAATGACATTACTTTTTAGTACGCAATCTTTTTCCCAGCGCTTCAACATTGTCTATATCATGAGTGACGACCATACTTACCAACCAATAAGTGCTTATGGCGGAGCATTGAAAACCTATCTAACTTAATGAAATGACCAATAGCATTACGCTCAAGTATTTCTAAAATAAATTTAAAAAGTAATTTTTTATCAAAAAGAAACAGGAGATCCCATTAAAAAAATACAATGCTAAAAACAACAACAATTTTACCAGCTGTAACTGCAGGATATTTCCTAATACTCTCTCTCTCATTTACAGCCATGGCAAAGGGAATGCCAACCAATGCACCCAACCATAAAAAAAATATAGCTGAAACCCCTAAGCCAAATTTTATAATTATCTTCTGTGACGACATGGGATACAGCGATATCGGTTGTTTTGGTTCTGACAAAAATCGAACTCCAAACATTGACCGGATGGCAAAGGAGGGAATGCGTTTTAAGAGTTTTTATGTAACCAGCGGTGTTTGTTCGCCTTCCCGGTCGAGCCTGATGACAGGATGTTATCCGATGCGGGTAGGAATGCAAGAAAATTCCAAAGGATTTTATGTTCTGTTTCCACAGGATCAAAAAGGACTTAACCCAAAAGAGATAACTATAGCTGAAATACTCAAGCAACAGGGTTATGCTACCGCCTGTATTGGTAAGTGGCATCTGGGCGACCAACCTGAGTTTTTGCCGAGACAACAGGGTTTTGATTACTATTATGGACTTCCGTACAGTAACGATATGAATGAAAACCCGCCGCTTCCCTTAATGCGTAACGAAACTGTTATCGAAGCGCCGGCCGTTCAGCAGACACTGACCCAACGTTACACCAACGAAACAGTAAAATTTATTCGGGAAAACAAGGACAAACCATTTTTCATTTACCTACCCCACACTATGCCCCACCTTCCCTGGCATGCAAGTTCTGATTTCAAGGGAAAATCTGCCAATGGGATTTATGGCGATGTAATTGAAGAAATCGATTACTCAACCGGAAAAATACTTGAGGCGCTGAAAGAATCCGGGGTCGATGATAATACACTGATCGTATTTACATCTGACAATGGTGGTATCAGGCGAAATAATATTCCCCTTTCCGGCGGTAAAGCAACCATAATGGAAGGTGGTATGCGTGTACCATGTGTGATGCGTTGGCCGAACAGCATTCCGGCTGGCACAAGTTGTGATGAAGTATGCACCACAATGGATCTGTTGCCGACTTTCGCCCGACTGGCTGGTACCTGCGAACCTAATGATCGGATAATTGACGGGAAAAATATCCTCCCTCTACTGCAGCATAAGAATTGGGCACGATCCCCTCATAAGGCATTTTACTATTATTTCATGTCGCAACTTAGAGCCGTGCGTTCGGGACCTTGGAAGTTGCATTTGGGCCTTGACCCGATGCTGGAGAAATGGAACGGCGTTCCCACTGGAAAATGTGTTGCTGCACTCTATAACCTGGAATCAGATATCGCCGAAAAGAAAAATGTAATTGACGAACACCCAAGGGTAGTAAAAAAACTCATGCAACTGGCCGAAATAGCCAGACAGAATATTGGAGATTACAAGCTGCAGGGTTCGGGTTACAGGGCCAGCGGTTGGGTGGAAAATCCGGTACCACTGAAGCTGATAAAAACGGTGGAAACTGAACAGAAATAGTATTCCGGCAGAAAAATTAATGGTGAGCATTATAAAGATTTCTTTTTATGAAACGGCAACAAATTTTATCAAAGCTATTGATGCAGTTAAATTCCCCTGTTCTGCCATGGCTAATATTTACAGTAGTGTCAATCTTTTTTACCGGTAGCCCTGCTTCAGCCCAATACCCCGATTGGAAACATTCTGGTTCGATATACATCTTGACTACTCCAGAGGGTGCAAACCTTCCCGCATCAGCTTTGGTAAAGAATTTTCCATTGCTTATTCGCTTAAATGGCGACAATTTTAGTTTTTCCGAAGCGGATGGTAAAGGCAATGATCTTAGATTTTCAGCAAACGGAGAGCCATTATCCTACGAAATTGAAGATTGGGATACTAAAGCAGCAACCGCAACTATTTGGGTAAAAATACCCATTATCAGGGGAAACGATCGTCAACAGATTAAGATACATTGGGGTAACCCCGGCTCCAAAACAGACTCAGATGGTAAGGCTGTGTTTAACACTTCCAATGGTTATATTGGGGTGTGGCATCTTGGAAATAATGTGCAAGATGCAGTAGGAAATTTGAATACCGAAGATAAGGGTACAACAAAATCAGAAGGAGTGATCGGTAAAGCAAGACATTTTCCCGGAAATATGGGTCTTTTCTGCGGTGAGGATATCCAGCTACTTCCATCGGGAGGATCGGCTCACACTACACAGGTATGGTTCCGTTCGGGTTCATCAAACGGAAAAATTATCGGCTGGGGAAATGAGAAGCGGCAGGGCAAGGTTACAATGGCGTACCAAAGTCCTCCCGCAGTCAAAATGGATTGTTATTTTTCTACGGGTGATGCCAAAGCAAAAATACCTGACAGTGCAAAGGGGTGGATACAAGCCATTAACACATACGAAAATGGTCAGTCAATTATCTATATTAATGGAAAAAAGCAAGGAGTAGGAAATCCCAAAACATACCCACTGAATATCATGAAACCTTCCAGAATGTGGATAGGTGGTTGGGATGATAACTACAACTACATTGGTGAAATTGATGAGGCGCGTATATCTGCCGTGGCTCGTTCAGCAAACTGGGTAAGTCTCGAATATGAAAACCAAAAACCATTTCAGACATTGGTTGGACCCGTTGTCCAAAATGGTAATGAGTTCTTTCTGTCGGAAAGCAGCTTAACGATGAATGAAAACGAAATGGTGAATATAACAGCCAAGGCTGGTGGTGCACAAAACGTATACTGGACAGTGGTTAAGGAAGATAAAGAATTCGTGATTGCCTCCAACCGTTTTAAAATATCTTTTAATGCAGGGCGGATAAGCGGAGACCAGAAATTCAGGATTCGATTTGATGCAGTTTTTAGCAACGGCGTTAGATCAATTGAAATCCCGGTCACGGTGAAGGAAAAACTTCCCGAGCCGGAATTTACCATCAAGGCTCCAAAACACTGGGATGGGCGAAAGACAATAGAAATTCAACCTGAGATCAAAAATATACAAGCCATGAACAATGCAGGTGTTGGTGAGCTTACTTACAGTTGGGAGATTTCAGGACTGGCAGCCATCAAACACGAAGAGTCTGGAAAGCTTATTCTAACCGGCGCTCAGAACAGCGGTAAAATGTCAGTAA
>CANIMM010000128.1 GCA_947468255.1 Chitinophagaceae bacterium
GCAGGCAGCTGATACAGCTGTTCATGTCATTCCTGCGCTTCATTATGTGGCAATAACTGCACAGGGGGCACCTGGTAAGGATAAAAAGTATCGTATGAGAATGCCTTTTCATCAGATAGATACCATTATCAGTTGGGCAAAGCAAATCAATGCGTTAACATTTTTGGATATTCAAGTGGGCCATAGTTCCGTAAAAGAGGAAATAGCAACTTTTGAAAAGTACCTTTCTTTGCCCAATGTTCATTTTGGAATCGATCCTGAATTCTCTATGAAAAATGGGGAAGTGCCCGGCTCAAAAATTGGAACATTTAATTCAGATGACATCAATAGCGCTATTGACTTTTTAGCCCAAATTGTACGTAAAAACCACCTTTCTCCTAAAATATTAGTAGTGCACCGCTTTACCCAGGGGATGGTTACCGGATATGAAAATATCAAAAAAATTCCAGAAGTTCAGGTAGTAATGGATATGGATGGATTTGGAGAAAAGTATTTAAAACGATCCACTTACCTCAGATATATTTATAGGGAACCTGTTCAGTTTACTGGCTTTAAATTGTTTTATAAAAATGATAATAAGGTCAAGACCAGCGGCATGTTTACTCCCCAAGAATTGCTATTGTTTACCCCTAAGCCTATTTACATCCAATATCAATAATTCAATACCGATTATCTTTTTATGAATATAAATTATATACCCCTACTGATAGTACTTTCTTTAATGGTTGCTTGTTCTCCAGGAACTACTAATAAAAATGAACAAATTACAGATAATTCTAGTCATGGAAGTGCATCTTTAAACAAAAAGCAAGTGGCTGATCTTGCCACCATTCTTGCAAAAAAGGAAGTACCCGTTTTGTGCTATCATCATATCCGCGAGGCCAAGCCTGGAGATAGTGAGAATATGAAGAGCTATTCCGTAAGCCCCTCCGCATTTGCATCTCAAATGAAAGCGCTTTCTGATAGCGGCTTTACTTCTATTTTACCCGATCAATTATATGATTACTTGTTGTACAACGGTGAATTGCCTTCCAAACCAGTGATGATTACATTTGACGATACGGATGGGGAGCAATATTCGATTGGAGCAGCGGAGATGCAGAAATTTGGTTTTAGGGGCGTCTTTTTTATTATGACAGTTGCTATTAATCGCCCCCGTTATATGACGAAGGAACAGATCAAAAATTTATCAGATAGCGGCCATGTAATTGCAGCACATACCTGGGATCACCATATGGTTACAAAATATGCTGGAACAGATTGGGATATACAGCTTTCAAAACCTACAAAACAATTGGAAGCAATAACCGGTAAGCCGGTGAAATATTTTGCATATCCATTTGGTTTGTGGAACAAGGCAGCTATTCCCGAGTTAAAAAGCCGCGGGTATCAGTTGGCATTTATTTTGTCCACCAAAAGAGATTCTACTGAGCCACTTCATACTATTCGCAGGATGATTGTTCCCGGTACCTGGTCAACCCACGGAATGTTTACGGCTATGCGGGCAACTTTTAATAGAAAAAAGTAGTCAATTTTTATTCATCCAGATTGTAAATCTAGTTTTTTAAGTAGATTTGTTATTCTTCGCCTAAATAAATCAGGTTTGTAGACGTTCATTTTTAATATTTTTTTTATGATTAAGTATGTTATCTTTTCGCTTTTTGCAGCTTTTATTTGCCTTTCCTTTGTTCAAATAAAGGGGGGTAAAAATATTGCTATTGGTTATACTAAAAAGCAGCTAGCCGATTCTGCGCAGGCGGCAATTAATTATAAAAATCTTTGCGGCAAATGTCATGGAGAAAAAATGGATGCTTTTGTAGATCGCGCCTGGAAATACGGCAGTACCAGTGAAAATTTATTTAAGGGTATTAAGCAAGGGTATACAGATAAAGGAATGCCAGCCTTTGAGTCTATTTTACCCGATGATCAAATCGTTGCTTTATCTGAATATATATCCGGTGGGATCACTAGATTGAAGCGGTATGATTTTGGCAAAGTACCTCCTTCAAGTAGTGTATTTACTTCAGAAGAACAGAATATTAAGCTTGATACAATTGTGAAAGGAGTATCAAGTCCTTGGGGCTTTACTTTTTTACCTAATGGTGAAATACTAATGACTGAAAAATCTGGAAAGATTTATCGGATTGCTAAAGATAAATCAATGCATTTAATCAGTGGTGTACCCGAGGTTTTAGCTGAAGGTCAGGGAGGGTTACTAGATGTTATTTTGCATCCCAATTTTAAGAAAAATCAACTGGTCTATATTTCCTATTCTGCTGTAAAGCGGGAGGATGGGGCTACATTAGGCACTACTGCCATTATGTGTGCAAAGCTAAACGGGGATAAACTTGAAGAGCAAAAGGTTATTTTTGAGGCCCTTCCTTATTCAAAAACCCGCCATCATTATGGCTCTCGTTTGGTTTTTGGCAAGGATGGATTTCTATATTTTTCAGTAGGGGAAAGAGGAAATGAAAAAGTAAATCCGCAATCACTCACCAACGACTTGGGAAAAATTCATCGCATCACCGATGATGGAAAAGTTCCTACTGACAATCCATTTGTTAATACACCTGGTGCTAAGCCTACCATTTTTGGATACGGTAACCGTAATCCGCAAGGCCTAATGTTGAACAAATCCAATGGACAAATTTGGGAGATTGAACATGGCCCAAGGGGAGGAGATGAAATTAATATTATTGGCGCCGGAAAAAATTACGGCTGGCCGGTGATCTGTTACGGAATCAATTACGATAACAAAATTATCAGTGACAAAACTGCAAAGGAAGGAATGGAACAACCCTTACATTATTGGTTACCTTCTATTGCTCCTAGTGGAATGACTTTTGTAGAAGGGGATCGGTACAAAGCTTGGAAAGGTGACCTAATGGTGGGATCCCTTAGATTTAAGTACCTCAATCGTTGTAAAATGAAGGATGGAAAAGTAGTAGGAGAAGAATTGTTATTGAAAAATATTGGCAGGGTCAGAGATGTAATAATGGGACCAGACGGTTATCTATATATTTCGGTTGAGAACCCTGGCTTTATTTTTAAATTATTACCTGTTTAAAATAGAGGATTGTTGAGTCGATAGTTTGCCCTAAGTATTTTAGGGCATTTTCTACATTTTGCAATTGTTTATTTAGAAGGTATCCTTCAATTAAATAGTTATTACTTTCCGTTTACCGGGGTAGGAATAATATGAACAAATTACTGCTACTTATTTTTCTTGGCATTGCAGCAATCTGTCAAGCTCAAAAATTATCTGCCGATCTGTTAGTATATAATGCCCATATATATACGGTGGATGAGCATTTTTTGGTTAAGGAAGCCATGGCAATCCGAGATGGAAAAATTCTTGCTACTGGATCAACTGCCGAATTACAAAAGCTATTTTTAAGTAAAAATAAGTTGGATGCGAAGGGTAAATTTATTTACCCTGGATTCATCGATGCCCATGCGCATTTTTTGGAATACGGACTTGGATTGCAAGCCGTTGACCTTACAGGTACCAGTAGTTGGAATGAGGTGATTACTAAACTGCGCAAATACGCCCTACAGCACAAAACGGGCTGGATAATTGGAAAGGGATGGGATCAAAATGATTGGAACGTGAAAAGTTTTCCTAACTGCCAGCAATTGGATCAGTTTTTTCCCGACCGTCCGGTTTTTCTTGCTCGAGTGGATGGGCATGCTGCAATTGCTAATTCACGTGCGATGAAAGGTATTCAACCCGGTACAAAATTGATTGGTGGTGAGGTAGAAACAAAGGATGGAAAATTAACGGGTATTTTAATTGACAATGCTGTTGAGTTGGTAAGTAAACGAATTCCTGCTCCCAATGGGATACAAAAAAAGGATGCCTTACTTCAGGCACAAGCGAATTGTTTTGCAGTAGGGTTAACTACTATTGATGATTGCGGGTTGCAATATGAAGATGTGAAAATGATAGAGGGACTGCAGCAGTCAGGCGAATTGAAAATGCGTCTATACGTGATGTTAAGTGACAATGAAGCCAACTTTGATTCGATCTTTTCTAGGGGAATGATTAAAACAGCTCGTCTGAATGTGCGGTCTTTCAAAGTTTACGCAGATGGCGCATTAGGATCAAGGGGTGCTTGTTTACTAGCGCCTTATTCAGATCGTCCGAAGAGTAGTGGATTTTTACTTAGTACGCAAACGCATCTAGATGAAGTCGCTTCTAAAATATTTGACCATGGATTTCAAATGTGTACCCATGCCATCGGTGATTCGGGAAATCGTTTTATACTCAATACTTATGCAAAATACTTAAAGGGTAAAAATGAATTTCGCTGGAGGATAGAACATGCACAGGTAGTGAATACAAATGATTTTAGTTTATTTGGCACCAATAGTATTATACCTTCTGTTCAACCTACCCATGCTACTTCTGATATGTATTGGGCCATTGATCGGCTGGGGAGTGATAGAATGCAAGGAGCATATGCATATAAGCAATTACTGCTTCAAAATAACTGGCTGCCCTTAGGCACCGATTTTCCGGTGGAAGATATTAGTCCATTCAAAACTTTTTATGCAGCCTCTATTCGAAAGGATGCTAATGGCTGGCCTAAGGCAGGTTTTCAAATGAGCAATGCCTTATCAAGGAAAGATGTCCTCAGGGGAATGACGATTTGGGCAGCTAAAGCTAATTTTGAAGAAAATGAAAAGGGGAGTTTAGAAAAAGGAAAATTAGCAGATTTTGTAATACTTAATTCAGACCTGCTAAAGGTTGATGCAGGAGGGATTTTGGGTACAGTAGTCTTGAAAACGTATTTGAATGGAGCGTTGGTATATGAAAAAAAATAAGTCAGTTCTTTTATTGAAATTCCATCTTTGAGTTAGGCTATGTTAACCTTAGAGAGCAATATTTCGTGAATTGCAAGCACCTGAGGAATTACTAATTCCTGTTCATCATTGGTAATGATAAAATCGCATAAGCGCATTTTGGTGGTTTCTTCCATTTGTTTTTCCATCCTATTTTTTACTTCTTCTCGGCTTAGACCGTCACGCTGGATTACTCTTTGAATTCGCATTGGAACGGGGGTGAATACACCTATGACATAATCGAGTTGTTGCTGTGAACCGGTTTCGAAAATAAGTGCCGCTTCTTTTAAGGCATAGGGAGTTGTTTGTTGCTGCATCCAAACTTGGGCAGCTAATATGGTAGCCGGATGAACAATACGATTGAGCAGTGAAAGCTTTTCATCATTGTTAAAAACCAAATTAGAAAGCCATTTCCTATTCAGCTTTCCATCCAAATAACATTCTTTTCCAAAATGATATTGTATTTTTTCCTTCAGCATTTCATCTTCATTCATCAGCCTTTTAGCTTCGTCATCTGCATAGTATACAGGAATACCCAGCACTTCAAAAACTTTCGCAATCGTAGTTTTCCCACTTCCAATACCACCCGTAATGCCAACTTTTAAAATCATAGATAAATGCTTAGAGTGGGAGAGCGGTTGATTATATTCGATTGGTTACCCAATAAGCTGATGGTTAAATATTCACCCATTGTTTTTCTTATAAATAATGTAATCAGATTGCTAATCTTAGCTTTTGGATTGACCAATTTAATTAAAATAGGCGATATAAAAAACCGGTCGTTTTGAAACGACCGGTTTTTATAATCCATTCAATACTGTAAACATCCTGCAATGGAAAATCAGTCAATCTCAATTAGTAAAGCGTCTATTTTCCCTATCGAAACAGGTCAATTAAGACTTGGTCTCAGCCACTGCTTTATTAAGACCAGCAGACATTTCCATGCTTACGGTACTTTTTTCAATTTTCAAATAACTACCCGGGCTTACTTCTAAACTAAGTGTACCATCTTCATTCACTTTGTTGATGGAACCATGAATACCTGCAATGGTAACTACTTTGTCGCCTTTTTTAAGATCGGTGATAAAAGTTTTTTGTTGCTTGGCCTTTTTAGCTTGGGGGCGAATCATAAAAAGCCAGAATACCAAAATCATGGCACCCATAAAAAATAATGAAAAGCTGCTGCTTCCACCTTGCGCAGAACCCTGTGCCATGTTCAATAAAATTCCTTGTAAATACATGTTGTTGATTATTAATTATTAAAAAAAATGTTATTTAACATCTCCGATTAAAACCAATATCGGAAAATCAGGGTTGGTGTTTGCTATCACCGAAATGCTTTTTTGGTTGTATCCTATTTTACCAGCACTATTGAAAACAACCTTTATAAAACCGGTATCTCCTGGCAATATCGGTCTTTCCGGTTTTTCCGGAATGGTGCATCCGCAGCTAGCAGAGGCACTGAGTACAACCAATGGTTTTTTGCCCGCATTCTTAAATCGAAAATTGTAGGTAACCTTTTTGCCTTCGTTTACCGTGCCAAAATCATAAATACTATCAATCAATTGCACCTGGGTAGTGTCATGCAAAGCTATTTCAGCCAGCTTTGCCTCATTTACTGCTTTATCATTTCTTCGAATATTGCAAGCGATAAAAACAGTAATCATTGATATTGCCCAAAAGCATTTGTACAAGTTGATTATTTATTTTGTAAAAGTAATTAAATAAGAACTTATTTTATTCACCCTGCCAAATTGCAGGTTATTATATTAAAAAAATATTTTATAATTGATTGTGTAGGTTACTCAATTACGCATCTTATAAAGTACTGTTCTTGAAATTCTTCTTATGAATCCTTCCCTCCGCAGTCAGGTCTTTGTGAATATTGTCAAGAATACCATTGATAAATTGTCCACTCTGAGGTGTGCTATAATCCTTGGCAAGATCAATGTATTCATTAATGGTTACCTTGGTGGGGATTGTTTCAAAAAACAAAAATTCACTAATGCCCATTTGAATGATAATCAGATCTAGTGAAGCGATCCTTTCTGCATCCCAGTTTTTTAATTTGGGTTTTAACAGTTCCATACTCACTTCTTTTTTCTCAAGGGTGGTTTCCAGCAAGCTTTTGGCGAAATCCCATTTTTCCTTACTCACCATTTCACTTAGATCATAGTTGGCATGTTTTTGTAAAAAATTTTGAATAAGAATATTCATCATTTCTGCATCATCATCCCAATTAATAAAATGCTCCTCCACATGACCGATGAAATTTTCATTGGGCAGCATAAGGTTGGTAAATATGAATTCCAGAATATCTTTTTCACTTTTTTTATCTCTGCTATTTACAGCAATATAATCCTGGTATTCTTCAGATTCAATCAAGGCGATGTAAGTCTTTCGTAAAAGTTCATCATCTGCAATCAATTGAGGTTTAATTTCTGCTAATGCAGCCTTGTAGCTGGGCAATTCCAATATTTTCCAGATCAATTCGTTTCCTACAATCTTGGTATTGATATTGAGGTCACTTTGAGTAGGTAGATGTTTGGATGCCTTTTTGATGGCATCTTTCTCGGCATAACGTGCTACTTCACTAATAAAGTAAATGAGGTATACAAAAAGTTGACGGGATTGGTCGATTTGTTTTTTTAATAAATTAACCGCTTGACCGGGTTTTAGGTCACCGCTAATGCTGTCTAATACGTAAAGGCTTTGCATTACTTTAACCCGGATATTTCTTCTGCTGATCATTTTAATAAGAACTTTTGAGTTGCAAAGGTAAACATTTTACTGCCTTTTAAATTTTACATTCAATGCTTTTTTGGGTTCATTTTTATTTGACTTACCATTTCCATTCATTTTTTAGTATCTCCACCCCATTATTTTCTGCCATTCAGTCTGGGTAAAACTATCTTTTTTGGATAGAGTGGGTGATCTGATTTTTACGCATATTTTACTTTTTGGAGCCAGTTTACTGACAAAATACCCTACCAACTTCCCATAATAGCTGACTAATTTTCATTAAATCCCCTTTAAATCCTTTTTTTTTGTATAAAATATGACAACTATTCTTTATTAAATGAGTTGGTATGAAATTGGCTTACCTTTGCTGCCCGGCAAAATTGCAGGGTTTACTTTTTCAACTAATCAAAAATTAATACAATTATGGCTAAGAAGCTAAGCATTACGCCCTTGCATGACAGGGTGATTGTAAAACCAGCTGCAGCAGAGGAAAAATCTGCCGGTGGGATAATTATTCCTGATACTGCAAAAGAAAAGCCACAACGTGGTATTGTACTTGCAGCAGGTCCAGGTAAGAAGGACGAACCTGTAACAGTAAAAAATGGCGATACCGTATTATATGGTAAATACGCTGGAACTGAAATCACGATTGATGGTATCGAATACCTGATCATGAGAGAAAGCGATATTTTGGCAATCGTTTAAGTAGCCAACCAATAAACATGAAAATTGCTACTGCATTTTCAAATTTTTAATTTTCAAATATTCAAATTAAGTATATGGCAAAAATGATATTCTTCGATATTGAGGCCCGTAACAGAATGAAAAAGGGCGTTGATACTTTGGCTAATGCAGTTAAGGTAACCTTAGGACCTAAAGGTCGTAATGTTGTAA
>CANIMM010000129.1 GCA_947468255.1 Chitinophagaceae bacterium
TAAACCCCTAAACCCCTAAACCCCTAAACCCTAAACCCCTAAACTCGAATTAAAAAGATCCCAAAAACGGGCTATTATTCCCTTTTGTTAACTAATTAGCTCCCAGCCACCAATCCCAACTGTGTACCTTCCTCAGTTAGTGTTACCTATCAAAATAAATATCTATATTACTCCCTTTTAAGTGTTTTTCAGAGGGAATCACTCAGATAACAAAGGAAATTAGCAGAAATTTGAAGTAGTGCGAATAAATTCACTGGTTCAATCGGGTATGTCTTTTTATATGTGAAACTCTTTTTTGAGCTTTTTGATTGATTATTAATGGAATTCAAATTTCATTAGCGGATTATTTTAGATTTTTTGGTTGTTTGCCAACTTTTATATGAAATAGTACAAATTGCCGTATTTAAGAAAAAATAGCATCATTTTTCGAAAGATTAGCATCATTGGGGTTGAATTGATCTGTCTAATTTTATTCCTTAAAATTTTTTATGTATCATTGCTTTTTAAATAAATAATATTTTACTTTAATTTAACTGTTTAATTTTAAAAATTATGAAATTCCATTTCATGTTTAAGCGATTCATTGCTTTTGTGGTGCTTTTTGCCAGTTTTCAAATGGCAACTGCACAAATTTCTGTAACCGGTAAGGTTATAGATCAAAGCACCGGCGCTCCTCTACCGAACGTTAGTGTAACCGTAAAAGGGTCTAACCGGGGAACTAATTCAGATGCAAGTGGTGCATATAAGATTACCCTTCAAACTGGGGATGCGATTTTATTATTTTCAAGCACAGGCTATACACAGTTTGAAGCTGTAGTAAATAAAAGGACTAAAGTGGATGTCTCATTGGCAGCTACAAGCACCAATTTGTCTGAAGTAGTAGTAGTAGGGTATGGTTCCCAATCTAAAAAGGATGTGACTGGTGCTGTATCTTCAATAAAAGGAGATCAAATCCAAAACCTTCCAGTATCTGGTGCAACGCAAGCCCTTCAAGGAAGGGTTGCAGGTGTAAACGTAGTGAGAAGCGGGGGTAGTCCGGGTAGTGCAGGTTCAATCAGAATTCGTGGTACAGGTACTATTAATAATGCGGATCCTTTGATTGTAATTGATGGGATTCCTGCAGGTGATCTAAATTCAGTAAATCCTAACGATATTGCTTCCGTAGAGATTTTGAAAGATGCTTCTGCATCTGCCATCTATGGAACAAGGGCTGCAAATGGAGTGGTGATCGTAACAACTAAAAGAGGAAATTTTGAGCAGCCACTTAAAGTAACCGTAAATACCTATACTGGTTCATCAAAAGCACGTAAGACTTTGAGTGTATTAGATGCCCCAACCTTGGTTTCATTAAAAAAAGAACGTTATACCAATGATGGGATTGACATGGTTGATACATGGAATGATCCATACAATCTTGTACAAAGAACCAATTGGCAAAAAGAACTTTTTGGAAACGGCATAACCAGTAATATGGATGTATCTCTAACAGGGGGTTCCGCTAAATCTTCTTTCATGATTTCTGCTGGAGTGTATGATGAGAAGGGTATTATAAAAAATTCTTATTTCAAGCGTTATAGCCTCCGTATCAATTCTGACCATAAAATTGGCAAGCGTTTGAAAGTTGGTCAAAGTATGCAATTGACTCGTGGTAATGACAATAGCCTCAATACACTATCATCTCAGGATGGATTGATTTGGAGTGCCGTTCGTTTTATGCCTTTCATTCCAGTCAAAAATGACGATGGCACTTGGGGCTCATCACAACGCTCATCCAATGAGTATGGTGATATTAATAACCCAATTTTTACTGCCAATACAGTTGATGCAACGAACATAAACACTCGTTTATTGGCAAACGTAAATGCTGAGTATGAGATATTGAAAGGATTGAAGTTAAAAACCAATCTTGGAGTAGATGGTAGTCAAGGTAGTAATAGCAATTTTTCTCCTATTATTCGGGGTCAAACAAGAGCAAGGGCTAATAATTCACTTTCTAGGGGATTTGGTGAAGGGTATTCACTGTTGAGTGAGTATTTCCTTTCTTATAGTAAATTGTTAGGAAAACATAAAATAGATGCGGTAGCAGGGTATACTGCTCAAACCTTTGACGCAAATTCTTTTTATGCTTCTAAGCGTGATTTTCCAAATGAAGATTTTAGCCAACGTTACCTGGATGCAGGTCAGAATTTTGGCGGCATTGGTGGTAATCGAAGCTATGATGCTTTGCAGTCTGGTTTTGGTAGAGTCAATTATGATTATGCCAAACGTTATTTGTTGACGATGACTTTCCGTGCGGATGGATCTTCTAAGTTTGATAAAAGCAATCGATGGGGTTATTTTCCAGCCTTCTCAGCTGCTTGGAGAATTTCCAATGAAAAATTCTTTAATGTTCCCTTCATCAATGATTTAAAACTAACTGGAGGTTGGGGTCAATTAGGAAATCAAAATGTTGCTAGCCTTCAATACCTTGCCTTAATCGGTGGTGGCGGTCATTATGTGTTTGGAAGTAATCAAGTAGTGTCAAGTGCACAAGTACGTTTGCCAAACTATAATATCTCTTGGGAAACAGCTCAAATGACTAATATAGGTTTGAGTGCGGAAATGTTCAACAGGAGTTTACAAGTTAATATTAATTATTTTGATAAAACTACCAATGACATGCTGCTAGCACCTCCAACTATTGGAACAGTGGGTAGGTTGTCTATCCCAGATAAAAATGTTGGTGTGTTAAGCAATAAGGGTATTGAAATTGACTTGAGCTATAAAAATACGATCGGTGAATTATCTTACCGTATTGGAGCGAATGCTTCCTTTATAGAAAATAAAGTCATTAAACTTTTCGATGGTAACTATATTGGATCAACGATATATGGACGTCAAAGTCAAGAAATCTCAAGAACGTATGAAGGAATGCCGCTGGGTATTTTTTACGGATGGAAAACCAATGGATTGTATCAGACGCAAGCTGAAATTAACAGCGATCCAAACTTGAAAAATGATTCAAGAAGAACCGATGGTTTAATTACTCCTGGAGATGTTCGATTTATTGACATCAACGGTGATGGTCAAATTACTGAAGCAGATCGTACTAATATTGGAAGTCCTCACCCTAAAATGGTGTATGGTTTCAACACAGACTTCAATTACAAAAGTTTTGATTTGTCGTTATTCTTCTTGGGAAACCAAGGTGTTAAATTATTTAATGCCGACAGAATGCAGGGTATTGATCCAACCTACCCATTCAATATGTATGCAGAAGTGGCGAATCGTTGGCATGGTGCAAACACTAGCAATTCTATTCCAAGAATGTCAACCAAAAGAAACAATCTGAACTATAGAACGTCTGATATGTTCATTGAAGATGGTAGTTTCTTGCGATTGAAAAACATATCGCTTGGATACACATTTAAAGAAAGCTTTACCAAGAAATTTGGATTTGGTAAAACAAGATTCTATGTAAGTGGCCAAAACGTATTGACTTTCACTAAATATTCTGGTCTAGACCCTGAGTTGGGATATATTGATGGCAATAAGCAAATGAATGTTGATTACGCACAATATCCACAATCTCGTACATGGACTGTAGGCCTTAATGTTAGTTTGTAAACGAATAAAGAACGAATAAAGATTATAACATGAAAAATAACAATTTTTACACCGCACTTTTTATACTGTTGACCATCTCGATGTTGGGATGTAAAAAGGACCTACTTGATACAACTTCCTATGGTCAAGTAACATCTAATACATTTTATAAAAATGCTACAGATGCCGTCTTAGCCTCCAATGCTTTATACGCATTGCTTGAAGACGAAATGTTTTTCGGGCACCCTGAACAAGTTTGGGACGTTTGCTCTGATGACCAATGGAGATCGGGTGACTGGGGAAATGAGCAGGCGCTTGAAGAATTTACATTCGATGCAAGTAATCCTCAATTCGGATGGTCTTGGTCAATGAGATATGAGATAATATCTAGAGCCAATGCAATATTATTGAATGTTCCTAAAATCAGCAGTATGGATAAAGCTCTTCAGGACAGAATTGTTGGAGAAGCGTATTTCATGAGGGGCTTTATGTATTGGCAGTTGTATAAATATTACGGCCAAGTTCCTTTGATCACTGATGACAATGTGGTTAAAAATACTTACAATGTTGCTAAGGGATCCATTTCGGAAGTGGAAAATAGGATTGAAGCGGATCTTATAAAAGCTGCTGATTTGTTGATGACTACCAATGATGCAGATAATATTGGAAGAGCTACTAAAGGTGCTGCTTGGGGATATTTGTCTAAATTGTATTTATACAAAGAAAATTTTGCAAAAGCTATTGAATATGGTAGCAAAGTAATTGCTGGACCATATCGTCTAGCTAGTAATTTCGGGGACAATTTTGAACCTGCAACAGATAATAATCCTGAAATGCTTTTCGCTGTTCAGCAAATTTCAGGAGGCTGGACTGGAGATAATAATGCTTCTTGGTATTATGCCCCAAGACATATGCCTTGGGATGGTTGGGGCTTTCAGGAGCCAACCGATGATTTGGTTTCTGAATTTGAACCCAATGATCCAAGGTTAGGGTACTCAGTGGCTAGAAATGGTGATATAATCGAGGGTGGGTCTGATGGTCAACCATTTATGTATGATTCACTTGAAATGAGCGGAAAAGCTGGTCATTTTTTTAAGAAATACACAAAATTAAAACTAGATGGCACTGGCATGAACCATGATTTAGAAATCCCATTGCTTCGTACTGCTGATATCTATCTTGTGGTGGCAGAAGCTAAAATCAGGTCAGCTCAGTCAGGTGATGTTGAAATCAATGCTGTTCGTAATCGCGCTGGTTTACCTCCTGTAAGCGGAGCAAAGATGCCAGCTTTGATTCATGAAAGAAGAGTGGAATTGGCTGGAGAAAATGAGCGTCATTTGGATCTGGTACGTTGGGATAAGGCTAAAATTGTTGACATTGTTGCACTTTATGCAAGAGATAGAGGTCAATGGAAACGCCCTAGAACATTTAGTCGTCCTAAACACTATTATTTCCCTTTACCACAGCGTGAAATTGATTTGAGTAATGGTGTTTTAAAACAGAATCCTAATTATTAATAAAAGCTAGTTTACATATTTCTAACCGGTATCTTTACTTTACTTATTAGTAAATGGAGATACCGGTTTTTTAATTACACCAATTCAATGAAAATCTATTCCTACAATTTGTTAGCAATAACTATTTTGTCAATGGTTGTTTTATCTTGTAAATCAACTGTTGATCAAAAAATATTACATGGAGCATGGAGAATGGACTCACTGTATGATTATTACAATGGCTTTTCTTATATGAATAGGGATCCACAGCCAGCTGAGGTGCATGTGTATAAGGGTGAACATACCATGCTTAGAAGAGGAATGGGGCACGAAAGGGAATATTATTATGCAATTGAAGGAAAACACTTAATCATAAGTGATACATTGGGGGCTCCTGAGGGTAAGCACATTGTATTGAGGCTCGATTCTACCCAATTGGTATTAAAAAAAGAAAATCGACCTATATTTTCTGGAGAAAATCAGGTAAAATACCAAATACGTTTTTTTACAAGAATTCCAATGGACGCTTTAAAATAAAATAGTCCGTTGCTTACCTTGGTAGGTGACTAGTTGAACTGATTTTACAGTTTCAGGAATACTAATAAATCTACTAGAGCTAGAAAGATATCCCGATCCATAATAAATTTCTTTCTTTAGCTTCTTTCCATCAGCATATTGAATGATTGCAAAAGCATCATTTGCTTCAGCCCGAATGATTTTTCCCGACAGTTTTTTATTAGTAAAAAATGACAATAGTTGATCATTGTTCTGAGCAGCTAATATCAAAGGAGTGTTTTTTTGTATGATCATTTCAGCTAAACCCTTTCCATCACCCTTTACTTTAAATGTATTATCTATTTTATAAAAACCGCCCTTTTTATCTCCCTTTAGCATTAACCCATTGAATGCATCATATCGCCCATTGATTTCTTCAGCGCTGAAATCATTGCCAATTAGTATAATATCTTCCAAACCATCCCCATCATAATCATTAATCAATGTTCCGAATACTGGAGCAAATTGTGCATCAATCGGAAGGGCGCTTAATTTCCATTTCGAATCGACTTGATTTATCAATACCGATGTTTGCATCGTATTTGCAGAAAAGCTAGTGGCTTCATTTAATTTTTCTGTAGGAAATAAATCCTGAATGGTAGCATTTGCATAATCATGATACAGTGGAAATTTCTTTCTTAGTGCAGGTAATTGCTGCATCAGGTCATCTCTTGGATGGATTGGATAAGCTTTGCCATTTTGGGTATACGTGATAATGGCATTGCTATTTCCATTGTTGCTAAAATCATTTACAAAGATGCGGAGTGGATTTTCAATCGATGTGGTATAACGACTATTCGTGCCTTGATTTCCTACTACAAAATCTATTCGACCATCATGATTCATATCCGAAGCCTGAATGCTATTCCACCAGCCAATACTATTGGATAGGCCCAGATTTGTTGTGATATTTTGAAATATTTTTCCTTTATTTAGAAAAACAGTTATGGGCATCCATTCACCTACTACAATGAGATCTGGCAGGTTATCATTGTTTACATCCGACCAGATTGCAGCATTCACCATCCCAATATGGTTTAGTCCTGGTGCAATCTTTGTGGTGATATCTATAAAACTTCCGCCAACATTCTCGAGTACTTGACTTGTACCTCCCTCTGGGTAATGTTGTGGCCTTATTTTTCCACCAACAAAAAGATCAAGATCTCCATCTCTATCAAAATCGGATGCCACTACGCAGGAGCCGCTAGAAAAATTCATTGGCAATGCCTGTTTGTTAATGCTAAAATTCCCTTTACCATCATTAAAATACAAACGATCTTGATAATAAATTGACCTGTCTGGAAATTCATTACCACCACTTACTACATATAAATCAAGATCATGATCATTGTCTGCATCAAAAAACAATACCCCCATATCTTCTTCATATTTTTTGCCAATATCAAGTAAGCGAGTTGTAAATTTCCCATTTGCCTGTTGATAAAATAATTTACCCGATTGGTTGTAGGCTCCTCCAACAAAAAAATCATCTAAATTATCTCCGTTGATATCTCCCACAGCAATGCCGGGCCCAGCCATTGAAAATTTATGGGGCAGTAGCGGTTGGATATTGAAATCCGTATAGGGGGTTTCTTTATGAATAAATTCCTTGCCAATATTGGATGCAGTAAATAAGAAATCCGCCGTTGTTTTTTTTACTGATGCAATTTTACTTTCTGAATAATGAATGTTTACTAGCTGATTGGCTTTGATATTATATAGGTGTTGAGATTGACCATTAGGCCATGTTACTACTACTGAGTCAACTTGTTTTGCCTGTCCCAAACCAAAATGGATTTCATCTTGCATGCTAGATTGATATCCATGAATGGTTTGATGTTCCTGATATAAATTGAGGCCATTTGCATAAAGATTTATTTTAGTACCATACCCACTTTTATTGCCATCTGGCCCCTGTAAGGCAATGTTTAAAAAATGATTGTGATAGAGACTGTCAGCATTGTTTTTATAAACAAAGGCTGGCACACCAGTATTCGTTACAACCATATCAAGATCACCATCATTATCCAAATCGGCATAGGCGGCACCGGTAGAGTAGGAATTTTGAGTAAATCCCCAGTCTGTAGAAACATCTTGAAAGTGGAGGTCCTTTTTGTTTTTGAAAATATAGTTATGAAGGTAGGCTCCATCTAGTTTTTGTAATGCATCAAAACTGTTTGATCCAATACCTTTTTGTTGCATAAAATCTTGCGCACGGTAGGTAATGAAATCACGATTGGTAATATCGCGCGGGTATCCGTTTGTGATGACAAGGTCATTCCAGCCATCATTGTCCAAATCTGCAAATAAGGGACACCAGCTCCAGTCCGTTGCCGAAACTCCTGCGAGCATACTAATCTCACTGAAGTTAGGCAGCTTTTTTTCATCTAAGCCTTGATTGAGTTGAAGTGTATTGCGCATGTATTGCGGATCATAACCATATTGGATCTCAGAACGATACCGGTCATGATTGGTAGATCCTAGCATCATTTTCTTTCTGTAATTATCTCCAGGCAGCATATCCACTTCCACAAGATCTAATAGGCCATCATTGTTGAAGTCACTCACATCATTTCCCATAGCTGAGTAGCTGGTATGTTTGAATACGGTAGAAGCCTGATCAGTGAAACTTCCATCCTGGTTGTTGATATACAATAAATCGTTTGAAACATAATCGTTCGAAACATATATGTCTGGCCA
>CANIMM010000130.1 GCA_947468255.1 Chitinophagaceae bacterium
CCATCTGAAAAAGGAACCAGCTGACCGGTATTTTTAAATCGTGGCATCGGTGCTTTCCATTTTCTTAATTGATTGGAAAGCAATGTCGACAATTCAAGCAATTTATCAGTATAGTTTGCTGATAGATCGTTGCTTTCTCCCATATCAATAGCCAGGTTGTACAACTCTTTCTTTCCCGTGCGCATACTGTAAATCATTTTCCAGTTCCCTTTCCGAATGGCGCTATAATAATTTATACCGGGCCCATCTTTATCGATCCACTTATTAGGATAATGCCAAATCAAGGATCTAGAGGTATCAGAAAAATTAGCATTTTTTAAAATAGGAATAAGGCTTTTACCATCGATCGGCTGCACCGATTGGTAATTTTTTAAACCCGCCATTTGTAAAATCGTTGGAAAAAAATCTTCGATCATTACATATTGATTAGCGGTTGAATTGGGCTGTACAACGCCTGGCCACTTTATAATCATAGGCTCACGGATGCCCCCCTCATAAACAGAACCCTTGCCAGCTTTGAGCGGCAAGTTTTGCGAATGCGCTTTGCCCCCTCTTAGAGGAGTAGTACTCAATCCTCCATTGTCGCTCATGAAAATAATAATGGTGTTTTGATCAACTTTTTTTTCTTTCAGAAAATCCATAATATCTCCTAGGCTCTTATCCATTCCCTCGATAAGAGAAGCGTATTTTGCTTCAGTAGTATCCATCCCCGTATCCAAGTATTTTTTTATAAAACGCTTATCTGCCATAATAGGAGTATGAACAGCATAATTTGCCATATTCAAATAAAAGGGTTGTTTATTTCGAATCGGGGCTTGCAAGGCTTTAATGGCTTCAAGGGTTAATGCTTCCGTTAAAAAAGTGTCAGTCCCAAAATATTCCTCTAGGTCAGGAACCGCTTGTGCACTGGTTTTTCCAGAAATATTTCCATAATTATCTTTGCCGTAATAACTCTGCGGATGGCCAGCAGCATGTCCTGAAACATTGACCATAAAGCCCATATTATAAGGATTGGCGCCCGGTGTGCCCATGGATGCCCAATGCGCCTTGCCCACATGAATGGTGTAATAACCAGCCTCTTTTAAAATGGATGGAAAAGGAGTGGCGTAATAGGTTTTTTCAATTCCCGGAACTGGACTTAATCCATTGATGTTCCAGTCAGATTCACCCATTTGTTCATCCTTACTATCTGTATTATTATTTTTCCAGGGGGATGTCCAATTGGTGATTCCAAGATGAGCACTATTGACCCCCGTAAGCATACTCGACCTTGAGGGGGTACATACAGGAGCCGCATAGGCATTGGCAAACTTCATTCCCTGTAGGGCTAAGCGCTCCATGTTGGGTGTATGATACAATTTGTTAAGCGGAGTCTGATGAGTCCAAAAGTTTACAGAACAGTCTTGCCAACCCATATCATCAACAAGAAACACAATGATATTTGGTTTGGATTGAGAAAATAGGGACAAATGTAAAACCAGCGATAAGAATAAAATAAACTGTTTCATTTTTGTTTTTTATAAACCAGTATAGGATAGCAACTAAAAACGAAACAGTTTATTTCAATATAACCTTACTTTAGAAGCATTATTATTTCACCTCCAATATCAACAATGCTTCTAGATAATTGAAATCCCCAGATTACTTCAACCCACACTATTAAATGGAATCAAATAATTATATAGTCATCCCCAATAAAAAAATACTATCCTTTTTTGGATGATACCCTATTTCTTTTCTTCAAAATAATTGGCTCCCCAAATTTTATATCTATTGTACTGTGATATCATTTTAACTTGAAAAGCTGGCCAATTCTTATTTTCCTTTGAAGACCACAACACTTCGCTCAAAGCACTTAAGCGAGGAAACAACTGATACTCCGCCTTAGAAGGGTTGGCTACATATTCAGTCCATAAATTTCCCTGGGCACCCAATACAAAGGCAGCTTGCTGTTCATTCAATTCTTTAGGCACCGGCTCATAACTATACACTTTTTCGATGGGTAAAAAACCGCCAATTGTTACCGAGTCCCGATTTTTAGTTTGAGCATTATCTAGGTACACATGGCTTCCCGGGGTCATAATTACCTTATGATTTTCCTTTGCAGCCGCAATCCCCCCTGCTTCCCCTCTCCAACTCATCACAATTGCATTGGGAGCAAGTCCGCCTTCCAATATTTCATCCCAACCTATTAATGTTCTGCCTTTTTTATTAATGTATTGCTCCATCCGCTGAATAAAATAGCTTTGCAAACCGTGCTCATCCTTTAGCCCTTTATATTTGATTAACTGCTGACAAAACTCGCTTTTTTTCCAGGCATCTTTAGGACACTCATCACCACCAATGTGAATATATTTTGAAGGAAACAATGCGATGACTTCATCCAGCACATCTTCCAAAAATTTAAAAGTATATTCAGTAGGAGCAAATACATCGGTATGAACACCCCATGTTTCCTGTACTAATTTAACCCTTCCAGACGCTAATTCGAGTTTGCTTTTTTCAGAAATCATAGTAGCCGGTATGTCTGTATTCTTTTCTGGAAAACAGCTTAACAAAGGATAGGCGGCAATGGCAGCACCACTATGTCCAGGCATTTCTATTTCGGGGATAACGGTTATAAATCTTTCGGTTGCATATTTTACAATTTCCTTTATCTGCTCTTGAGTATAAAAACCCTCATCCATAGTATTGTCGTTCCCTTTACCCGGATAACGTCCTATAAGCGTACCATTGCGCCTTGAGCCCACTTTGGTTAGATTAGGATACTTTTTAATTTCAATTCTCCAGCCTTGATCTTCCGTTAAATGCCAATGAAAATAATTGATTTTATGCAGTGCTAGATAATCAATATATTTTTTGACAAATGAAATCGGAAAGAAATGCCGACCTACATCCAGCATGGCTCCGCGATAAGCAAAACGCGGCTGGTCTTCCACCAACAACGCCGGAATAATTAAAGCGGTACTTTTTTCTGTAGGAAGCAACTGAATTAAAGTTTGCATTCCATAAAAAGAACCTACTGCAGAATTTCCCTTAATATGAACACCGTCCATTCCAGATTGCAATTGGTAGCCGGAAGCCTTCAAACCTTCCCCCTGTTGACCACTTGAAATTGTAATGCTTTTTGCTGCATCAGTAGTAACCTGTATTAATTTAAAGCCGTAATGTTCCAGCAAATAGGCATTTAAAAAAGATGCCGTGGCATTATCCTTTTTATCTTTAACCACCAACCTAGTGGAGGAGGTGATGGTGAAATTTCCAGTCTTTTCAGTTACCGACAAAGGCTGAGGAATGATATTGATCTGCTGTGCAAATACCGATGAACAGTATAAAACAAAAGCGCAAAAAAAGGAAAAAGATTTCAACATGGTGACATTTTTTAATAATGATGATGAATTTTTATTATCAATCCTTCGCAAAAGGTAGGAAGAATTTAAAACTAAGCAATTGCAAATCGTTCTAATTTTAATAAAGATCTGCTATTTTTTATAAACTGCACTGCCTAAAATATAATTTTATTGGGTGATTAAGCCTAGGTTGCCATACTGCAAACCATTTACGCTAAACCCAATTGGATCGGCAGGGTATCACTCATTTATATAGTAAAAAATTAGATTTTCACCATTGACCATTCACATCTTTCATCCAGGTTACTTTCAGTTATTCATTTATAATTCATCTTTTAAATTCATTGCCTTCGCCTCCACAGCCGGCGGGCTGCGTAACTGCAACGCCGCTGCTTTTGCTCCTTTTTAAAAATTTGCTGCGCCATTTTTAAAATTCCGCCGGCGGCGGAACCGAACCAAAAGAGGCGGCTTATGCAGTTACTGGTTTAAATTCGAGTATCGATTGGAGATTATTTTGATGCCGTTGTTGGTCTTTTGACCAACAACCGAAGCTTACAGTATACTTACCCGTTGCCAATAGTATACTATTTCGACGCTTCGCATGTTGGTCAAAAAGCCAACATGGGCTTAAGACGATCTACTAGTTTGGTGAATGGTAAAAGTTCGGCCATCTTCTGAAAAATAACGAAAGTCGATCAATTACTCTTTTCCCCAATTCATATTCGGCTGATCACCCATCACCAATTCCAATAAACCACCTTTTACAATATCTGAATGGCTTATCCAACATTTGTTGTACGACTTGCCATTTAATTTTGCTGATTGAATATAATAATTGGCAGGCGAATTGTTTTTTGCTACAATAGTAAACTTGCCACCACTTGCATAAACAGGATCCAGCTGAATGCTTACTTTTTTGAATAAGGGACTAAATAATTCATAGCGATTATCTCCTGGGCAAACTGGATGAAAACCTGCTGCTGCCAATACATACCAAGCCGACATCTGCCCTACATCTTCATTGCCTACCAATCCATCTTCCTCGGAGTTATGATATGCTCTATCGCAAATTAACCTTGCCCATTTTTGTGTTAGCCAAGGTGCCCCTAGCCGATTAAAAAGAAAGGGGACATGGTGTACAGGCTCATTGGCCTGGTTATAATAATCATTCCACTCAAGGCTAACTGGGGCCTTTTCAAAAAAATTGGAAAGATCAGCAATGGCTTTTTCCTTACCACCCAACAGTTCAGTTAATCCTTTTACATCATGGGGAACAAACCATCCCTGCTGATATGGATTGCTTTCCACACAGCCGTAATCCTGTGCTAATCGACCCTTCGCAGGCCATGCCAACCAGCTTCCATCCAGCTTTTTGGGTCTAAACCAACCCACCGATGAATCAAAAATATTGCGATAATTCTGCGAACGATGAAGATAAAGCGCAGCATCCGAAGTATGGCCCAATTGTTTGGCCAGTTGCGCCTGGCACCAATCAAAATAAGCATACTCTAGCGTATTGGAAATGCCATTTGAATACCCCTTCTTTCCATTACCAAATTTTTCAACGGAGTTACGACTATATTCATAGGCCTTTGAAACATTAAAATTTCTTATCTTTTTATTATACGCATCTGCAATCATGCTTACCGCTGGATTACCAATCATACATCCACTGTAGGCATTTAAAAATTCCCAGCGTTCTAAATAATGTTTGCCACTTTCATCCGCCAGCTCCACCAATGAATTGATCATATCATTTACAATGGTTGGGTTGATGATGGTTTGTAAGGGAAGTTGGCTCCTAAAAACATCCCAACCACTGAAAATAGTACGCTTCGTGAATTTTTGACTTGTATGTACCTTGCCATCTCCTCCAGGATAATTGCCATTTACATCCGCAAAGGAGCGGGGGTCAATCATGGTATGATAAAGTGCTGTATAAAATACCGTTTTTTGATCTTCTGTACCACCATCTATTGTCATTTTTCCAAGGGCTTTATTCCATAGAGTGGTTGCCTTTTTGCGGACCTCATTAAAATCCCAGTTACTGATATCTGCTGTCAGATTCTGCTTGGCTCCTTCCATACTCACAAATGAAATTCCCGCCTTCAATAACACGGCCTCGTCTTTTTTTGTGGCAAAGTTTGCAAAGAAGCCTAGGTGCTTGCCTTTTTTTTCTTTGCACCCATTGATTAGCTCAGCACCGGCTGTAAGCGACTGAAAACTTTCCGATTCGACAGACTCTCTTTTTCGACTTACGCCATCCGGAATGGCTACACTCCACACGCCGTAATTTTTCAATGGCTTACTAAATTTGGCATAAAAATAAACGGTGTAATTCGCTTGCCCGTCACCGTTACCCCAGCCGCCGCCTTGCGGAGTACATTTCATCCAACCTCCAATGGTATAATCATCCAAAACCTTTACATATTGTTCTGTAGAAGTGCCGCCCACCCTTCTTGCTAAATCTATCTGGATCCTAGACTGCTCATTTGCAGGAAAGGTAAAACGCATCATCCCACTATGCGGCGCAGCAGTCATCTCTGCTTTAATATGATAATCTGTTAGCTCCACCGAATAATAACCTGCATGAGCAGTTTCACTTTTTTTATCATAACTACTTCGATACCCTTTGATAGGGGTATTTTCTTTTCCTGAATTGGTGATTAATTTTCCGGAAGTTGGCATTACTAAAAAATTGCCCAGATCTCCATACCAGCCAATACCACTCATTTGTGTTAAAGCAAAACCTTCAATGGTAGTATGCTGAAAACTGTAACCCGGACCATTATCCCCGCCAGTGACTGTATTAGGACTTACTTGTACCAACCCAAAGGGCGTTGTAGCGCCAGGGAATGTCTTTCCTAACCCATGCATTACACCTGCCCTTTCAACATCCGTACTTGCACCAATCAATGGATATACATAGGCTGCAGGAAGTTTAGTCTGAGCATCCATTCTAAGAAAAAGGATGGATGCAAAAAGAATCGTTATTATTTTTTTCATAATTAATTAATCTAACTTATGTTATACTTTGATAGGTATTAATTGTTTGCAAATTTGTAATGAATCAATAATGATGATGGTTTTTTATGAATGGTAAGTTCAATTCCATCCATCAATTCACGACCTGTTTTTGTAATACGAGATTTGTCATCTTCATTATACAACTCATAGATTCCCTTTTCATCCAGCCCCGATAACTTGGCGGTAATTGAAGCATTCGTATTCATGCTCCTTCGGAATCCAATAACAATTCCATCTTTTTGCAAAGGACGGTTTAACTGATAGGCCAACCATTGATCCTCTTGCGCATTCAAATGGCTTGAAGTTAAAGGGTAATAATCCCCATAGAAATAATCACGCAAATTTTTAAACTCCTGCATCCGTTTTTGCATGGCAGGAATAGGCTCTGAATTATTTCCGGTAATCTCCCAGTTCATTACAACTGCAGAACTAATACTTGATCGAAAAGTATAGTCATCCGCTTTATAGACTGCCGTTCCATGCAAAGGCAGATAAAAATTAAGTCCATACGTGTGACATTGATAACCATTGGGTTCTCCATATTGATAATCTGTTCGCCAAAGTGGTGTACTTCTTGAAGTTGTTTCAAGATCAATCCGCCTTCCACCACTAGCGCAATTGTCGATCCTCAAATTAGGAAAACGCAACAATAAACTATCCCAGAAAGCATACAAGCCTTCGATATGCCTAATCTCAGCGATTCCTTCACGATTAGAGCTATCCATTATATTCCAATAAGGTGATGGGTCAAAATTAAAATCTTGTCTATAACTATCTATTCCCTCTTTTTCAATTAGATCGCCAATCAATTTCGTCATCCAATTTCTTGCATCCTTATTTCCCAAATTAAATAGATAAGAATTTTTATCAACCCGCTTATTGCCTTTTACTTGAATCACCCATTCAGGATGCGCTTTATCTACCTCGGAACCAGCATATACTCTTTCAGGTTCAAACCAAACCATCAATTTAGCACCTACACTATGAACAGCATCTGCAACCGGTTTTAATCCATTTGGAAAGCGGTCCTTATTAGGTGTCCAATTGCCTACATTGGTAGCCCAAGAACCTTTTCCACCAGTTTCCCAATTCGCCCCATTATACCAACCTGCATCCAACCAAAATAATTCAGGAATCAAATTAAATTGTTGATACCTTTTTACCAAGGCAACAGCAAAGGATTCAGTCAGGCAGCCATACTCTTGACAAGGTGCTGGATCTCCATAATCAAAGGTTCCTGCCAATAAAGGTTTTGCAAGTACTCCATTAATTTTAGGGGAATGATGAGCCAGCATAAATTGGCGAAACTGATTATGGCCAATCATTCGATCAGCACCCTGCCAAAAAAGCAAACAAATTTTTGGTGTCCGAATCTCTTCAGAAGGATAAAGTACCAATTTCATTTTTTCCATTCCAGAGACTAGGGAAACTGAATTTGGGTCTGCATTCAAGATATTCGCATACCATTTTCCCGTCCAGCCAATTGCTGCCATGATTCCTTGCTGCCCGGGCATTTCGATATTGAAAAAAGGGAAGGCGGTGTTATCAGAAGAACGACCCCCACTAGGCGTCATGTAAATAGGATCATTGATTTGCAACTTTTCATCAATTGGTTGGAAATCCGTTTTTTCGGCATTGCTTCCTTTTGCATGATAGAGCATGAATTCACCAGCTTGCTTGGAATTAAATGATTGATCAATCACTGCCGCTTTCTCAATCAGGGGAGAATTTTCAGCAGATGTATTCATAAAATTCAACACCCACTCTACCGCATTAAAATCATTAAAACAGGTAACCCTACATTTTACTGACAATCCAGTTTTGGGATCCTTATAAGTGTAAATAACCTCTTCTGTTTGTGGGTCGATGCGCTTAAATTCAGTAGCGG
>CANIMM010000131.1 GCA_947468255.1 Chitinophagaceae bacterium
ATGCTAAAATCAATGACCGGCTTCGGCAGGGCTGAACAAACGGTAAATGACAAGACCTTTCTGGTAGAAATTAAATCGCTGAATGGCAAACAGTTTGAAATGCAATTGAGGCTTCCACCCTTGCTTCGACCCTACGAGTTTGATATCAGAAGTATTTTGCAAGAACAACTGGTAAGGGGTACCGTTGATTGTATGATTACGATTAAGCAAAATGGCACTTCCAAGCCGGTAAATATCAATACGGATTTAATCAAGGCCTATTACCAACAGATTGAATCCTTGGCAGGAGAATTAAATGTCGACACCAACTCTGTTTTAAGTGCATTGCTTCGATTGCCAGAAGTTGTAACGCCTACCAATGATGTATTGAATGACAATGATTTCGAAGAGTTTAAAAAAGTGCTTCAAATAGCCCTAAGTGAGTTGAACAAACACCGGGAAGAAGAAGGTGCCAGCTTGGAAAATGACCTGATCAAACGGATCAACAATATCAATGCACAAGAAGAAGCAATCGTACAGCTGGAGCCCAATCGCATGAAAAGGATAAGGGAAGAAATTGTACAACTTTTGGAAAAGCATGTGGGCAAGGAAAATTATGATGGCAATCGACTAGAACAGGAGTTGATCTACTATATTGAAAAGGTGGACATTCATGAGGAACAGGTTCGGCTGAAACAACATTGTGAGTATTTCAGGTCATTACTAGCCAATACAGATGAAGCGAAAGGGAAAAAATTGTCTTTTATTATTCAGGAAATTGGCAGGGAAATCAACACCACCGGAAGCAAGGCATATGATGCCGATATTCAAAAATGTGTGGTAACCATGAAGGATGAACTGGAGAAGGCCAAGGAGCAAATACTAAATGTGTTGTAGCCTGATAAATAGTTTAATCTACAATGGAACTGTTTCAGCAGGCACTACTATTTTCTACTCAACTATTGCCTGCTGCGGCCTTGGGTATTATTTTGTTGCTTCAAAAAAATCAGGTCTTGAAAAACTGTTTTATTTTTGTAAAAATTAATTCGTGAAGATTCATTCAAATATAGTATCTGTTTTCCTGTTGCTCGTGGTAATGATTTGGTTAAATGCCTGCGCCACCATTGACGTATTTGAAAATAACAAGTCCATTCCAGACCACAAGTGGCCCTATTCAATGCAGCCGGTTTTTGATTTTTCTATCAGCGATACGGCTTCCTATTATAACGTGTATGTCATTTTGCGGCATACAGATGCATATAGGTATAATAATATCTGGATTACTATTGGGTCAAGATTGGCAGGAGATACAACGCAATACCGGCGGCTAGATATACCCTTGGGTACTGATGCAGGCGGTTGGGAAGGTTCGGGGTTGGGAGATATTTGGGAGGTTAGAAAATCGATTACCAAAGGACCGATAAAATTTAGTAAAACCGGGAAATATACTTTTTCTGTGGCACAGACAATGCGGGAAAATCCGCTTCCCGAAATAATCAGTATCGGCATAAGGGTGGAAAAAGTGAAGTAGCAATATTGTAAGATCATCGGGCAGTGCAAGTAAAAGCCTGTTTTATTAAAAGGGAATTGGATAAAATTACACTGTTGACCAATCGCCATTTATTATTAATTCAAGAAAATCATGCCCTTCTCTTTTTATAAGACCAATCGTTTGCGCATTATTTTTCTCGTATACTGGGTATTGTTAGCCTATATCATAGCTGCACTGGTATGGTGGTTTATTGCATTGAACCGACAGAATGTTCAAATGGCCTCCTTTGAGATCTCGCAGTTAAAAATTGGCGAACCCAGTAATCCCCAACAATTAACTGAAATACTTGCCATAAAAAAAAGAAAAACTGCCCAATATATTGGCGAAGGGGCAATTTTTTTATTGCTCATTTTGTCCGGAGCAGTGTTTATTTACAGAGCAGTAAGGGGGCAATTTAAGTCGGGACAAGATCAACAAAATTTTATGATGGCGATTACGCATGAGTTAAAAACGCCCATCGCAATCACCAAACTCAATTTAGAAACCTTATTAAAAAGAAAGTTAGAAGAAAGTCAGCAACAGCGATTAATTCAAAATACCATTCAGGAAGCGAACCGGTTAAATGCTTTGTGTAATAATATGTTGCTTGCATCGCAAATGGAAGCAGGGGGGCATCGTATTACCAAGGAAGAAATTAACCTCTCTGAACTTACAGTAGCTTGTGTAAAAGACTTTATTATTCGCTATCCCCAACGCATTTTTCAGGAAGAAATAGTCGGCGATATATATATTACAGGCGATAGTTTTCTGTTACAAATGGCCATCAATAATTTAATTGACAATGCCATTAAATATTCCCCTAAAAATTCAGTCATATCTATTTTACTTTACCAACAACAAAGGGTAATTACCTTGGTGATTAGGGACCAGGGAAAAGGAATTGAACCGGCTGAAAAGAAAAAAATATTTGATAAATTTTACAGGATTGGAAATAAAGCCACCAAAGAGGCGAAGGGAACTGGTTTGGGATTGTACCTTACTAAAAAAATTGTGCAACAGCATGATGCAACTATATTTGTAGGGGATAATGCACCTACGGGAAGTGATTTTACAATCTTGTTTAAAGTATAACTGACTGTTGAAATGTATTCAAAGAAGAACGGTTGTAAAATTTCAGCGTCTTATTCAAATAACCAATTTTAGTTAGTTAGTCATTAAGTAATAAACTGCAGTATGGGTATAAAAAAAATATCGATTTTACTGGTGGAAGATGAGGAAAATTTGCACGAGGCACTGAAGCTGAATCTTGAGATGGAGGGCTATGAGGTAACCAGTGCTTTTGATGGAGTGGCAGCTTTACAAGCGGTTCAAAAAGAACATTTCGATCTAATGATACTAGATGTAATGCTTCCCGAATTGGATGGTATTAGCGTTTGTGAAAACATTCGTCTGCAAAACAACGATATTCCCATATTGATATTGAGTGCTCGTAATAATAGTGCTGACAGGGTGCTAGGTTTAAAAAAAGGAGCCGATGACTATCTTACCAAACCATTTAATCTGGAGGAACTGCTACTAAGGGTTAATAAGTTGGTCGACAAAAGCAAGCAAATTTCTACTAGAAAACCCTTAGAACAAGTTTATCATTTTGGAAAGAACCAAATTGATTTTACCGCACAGGAATGTATTACAAAGGATGGGGAGAAAATTACCCTTACCAAAAAAGAGATCATGCTATTAAAACTGCTCATTGAAAATAAAAATGAGGTAGTCACCAGAGAAAAAATTTTGCAGGCAGTATGGGGCTACAATGTATACCCTACCACCCGTACCATTGATAATTTTATTTTGACTTTTCGAAAATATTTCGAAGAAGATAGTCGCAATCCACAATACTTTCATTCCGTTCGGGGAATTGGTTATCGTTTTACTTCGAAGCTGCAGTAAGGGTTGCTGCAATTGCAGCTGCCCGCTGGTACATATCTTCCATTGAATCTACTGAGGCAAGCGGTGTATACAATTGCCACTCAATATCATCTAGTAATTGTTGTATTTGCATGCGGGTATACAAGGCTATTCCTTGCTCATCTGCCTGTCTTTCGATTATTTTTTTTGTAATGGTTGCCAAAGGTATCTGAAGGGCATTAGCTAAAAAATTTCGAAACTCATGGTTTAACGCTTCGTGAAATCCTTTGATGTCTTGGCCAATCATTTTTTCTTCAGATAGTGCAAATGGGTTTATCGGTGAACTATGGGATGTAGCGGTTAATTCAGGAGCGGCAAAATCGGAAGGCACTTGCGTAGTTGATATTTTCTTCTTGTTTTTCCTAATCCAGATTATCAATATACTAAGCAATATAAGCGTTCCCAATATCCACCAGCGATTATTGAATAGACCGTCTAAAAACGCTGGGGGTTTTGGTTGCAGGGTGCTATTGCTTTTTGTAAATGAGCCCTTGCCTGTACCCTGGGTAACGGTAACGGTTAGGGGTTCCGAATGCAGGGTGATGTATTTTTGCGCCACCACGTTAAAATAACTAAAGTCAATTGCTGGGATGATATAGCTGCCCCGTTTGGAGGCCGTAAATGCATATTCAAAAGTTTTTGTGCCGCTTACTGGCACCGTTAATTGGTCCAGCTGATCCTTTGTTTTGGGTTCGTACCCTTCTATTCCTGCGGGCCAGTTAATGTCGGGTGCAATAATCATTGACATATTGCCCGCACCTGCAATAGTAATGGTCAATTTGCCCGCATCATCTGTAGTAAAATTATTTTTATGAAGGGCTGCTTCCATGGTGAATTTTCCAACAGCACCTTTAAATGAAATGGGTCTGTCTAGCTCAGGCAGCGGTTTTACAATAATTTTCGCAGGCTTACTTTGCAAGCTTATTTTTTCATCCACCATTCCTTCTGCTGGGATGGACGGTTGCGTAAAGTCGCCAAAAAAATCGTTTATATCACTCCTTTGTTTATTGAGGTATTCTTCTTTAATAAAATGAATGGTATTGTCTACTTCCGCAGTTTCTAATTCTACCGGACCAGCCTGTAATGGATATAACTGTGATTTCCGAAGAATGTAAACATTGTATTCCCTTCCATTGAGTTGTTCAATCGAATAATTCGTATTTCCAGGGGGCATTAGGTCAATAACAGAAAAGCCATTAAAAGAAGGGTTTTTGGTAATGCTACTTTCTGATTTTAATCTTGTATACAATTTATAGGTTACCACCACTGGCTCTCCTACAAAGCAGGTATTCTTGTTCGTTACAACTTTTATGAAAATATTTTTATTTATTTTCTGGGAAAGACTTTCACCTTTTTTTAAAATAAAGTCATTGAAACTAGATTGAGCAACTGGTTCGAAAAAAGGGGAGAAGCCTCCTAAGCCGGTCGCAGTATTGTTGGAATTATTTCCTGATCCATTTTTGGTAACAGTAAGGGTTATCGAGTTGCCTACTAACACCTTTCCATCTGCCATCGCCTTGGCACCTGCAATAGTAAATTTACCAATTGATGTAGGCTTCAGCAAATAGGTGATACCGATATATTGCCTAGTAACACCATTGTTGATTTCCATGCCACTTTCTTGATTAGGACCACTGATGACATCAAAATCTGCTAGCACAGGAGGAACAATCTGCTCTACCTGGCGAGCATTGTCAATCATAAGTCGAAGGGTGGCCGTTTCATTTTTTCCAATCGATTCCGGACTGATACTTGTCTTGAAAACAGCTTGTGCAATTGAATGGAATTGGCATAAAAACAGCAGTGCAGTAAAAAGCGGGGCGATTTTTTTAGATTGCAGTATCATACGAATCTTCACAAAATAATTAATAATTTAGATCGGATCAAAACCATCAGGTGCAGCTTTGCAACAATATACAAAAATACATTAGGCATCATTCTATTAAGGCAAGTCTCCCAATAAAGGACGAAGTACAATATCTTCCACTACTGCCTGTGGGGATAATTTGCTTGCTGCAAGCACCATGTTCGCAATGTCGCTTGCTTCCATGATACGCTGGCTGCTATTATCAAAATCGCCCCAGGAATCGGTCATTACTGCGCCTGGATATACTCCCATCACTTTTATCAGAGAGGATTTAAGTTCTTCCCGTAGATTTTTTGTAAAACCCATCAACGCATATTTTGAAATACTGTAGCTGCCGCCATTGGGATATGCAGCTAGCGCTGCAATGGAACACATGTTTACAATCAATCCCTGTCTGGCTTGCACCATGGTGGGCAGCAATGCCCTGGTAAGGTGGTAAGCGCTGTATAAATTAATCGCCATCATTTTTTCTAAAACTGCTTCGTCTTCTTGGGAGATCGTTCCAGGTGTAAAATTGCCTGCATTATTTACCAATACATCCATTTTTCCAGTAGGGGTATCAGCAAGTCCGGCCAACACCCAGGCTCCAAAAATCTGAGTTTGCTCCTTCACCGACAGGTCGATCGCCTTCGCTTTGATATTGCATGCGGGATATTTTGTCTGTAGCTCCGCCACTGTGTTATAGAGCGTCACTTCATTTCGGGCACAAAGGAAGAGGGTGGCGCCTTCCGCCGCAAAGCCAGCAGCAATTGCCTTGCCGATTCCTTTTGAAGCCCCAGTGATAATTACATTCATATTCAAAAATTAAGTTAACTTTTACAAATGTACAATGCCATCCCAAAAATAGGATCTAAAGTGTTTAGGGATTAATAAAATACCAACCCCTAATTTTGCGTTTGATTAATGAAGGCAATTTACTCGAATCGACTTATGAAATACAAACATCTTTTTTTTGATTTAGACCATACCCTATGGGACTTTGATGCCAACGCAAAAATAGCACTTACAGAAATGTATTCTTTTTTTAATTTGAAATTGTTGCAGGTGGAGCCTTTCGAATCATTTTATCGGCATTATTTACATCACAATCAAATTTTATGGGACCGTTATCACAAGGGTTTCATAAACTCAGAAGAGTTAAAATGGCGACGGATGTGGCGCACTTTGCTTGAGTTTAAAATTGGCGATGAAAAGCTAGCAAGGGAAATCAGCGGAAAGTTTTTAGAAGTCTTGCCCGTGCAAAAGGGCGTATTTCCGCATACATTTGAGATATTGGATTATTTAACCGAAAAAAAATACCAGCTCCACCTAATCACCAACGGATTTGAAAAGGTGCAGTGGAGTAAATTGAATAACAGTGGTTTAAATCGGTATTTTCAGCACGTGATCACATCAGAGGCGAGCAATAGCTTGAAACCAAGAAAAGAGATTTTTGATTTTGCACTTCAAAAGACTGGCGCTTTAGTTGACGAAAGCATTATGCTGGGAGATAATTTAGATGCGGATATTCAGGGAGCCATCAATTTTGGAATGGATTCTGTTTTTGTGAATCACTTGCAGGTAGTTACTGAAAAACAACCTACGTTTACGATTACCCATCTAAAAGAGCTAGAAAATATATTTTAAATCATCTTGACCAGTTGATTGCACTCATGGTGAATCAACACTGCCAATGGGTCAATACCGCAAACTAGGTGGAACTAATTGTACGTTTGTATTTGCAGTAAATATCGTTGGAATTAGCCCTCAGGCTGCATTGTCGCAATAATGGTAACACCACCTTGTACCGATTGGTTTAGCTCCACATTTATTTTTGTACCTACAGGCAATAGAAGATCTACCCGGCTACCAAATTTGATAAATCCCATTTCAGCTGTCTGGTTCACCTGCTGACCTACCTGTAAATAATTTACAATACGTTTTGCTAGTGCTCCGGCAATCTGTTTCACCAAAATATCTACATTTCCTTTTCTGATAACTACAGAATGTCGTTCATTTTCAGTGGATGATTTAGGGTGCCAGGCTACTAGGTATTTACCTTTATGGTATTGATTATAGACCACTTCTCCACTGATGGGGTTTCTATTAACGTGTACATTGGCGGGACTCATAAAAATGGATACCTGTAAACGTTTGTTATGAAAATATTCTGGATCTATCACCTCTTCAATTACTACCACTTTTCCATCTGCAGGTGCTACGATGGCATTTTCATTCAATGTGAGCACACGGTTGGGTATCCGGAAAAATGAAATCAAAAAAAGCAATAGTCCAAGGGATAAAAAAAAGGCGGTGCCGGCAAGTATCGGCAGGGAGGCACTAAAAAAATAAAAGAAAATGAAATTCAAAATAAAAAAAACGATCGTGCCAATGGCGATACTTGTGTAACCTTCTCTATGAATTGTCATGCTTCATTAAATTGAATGGCAAATATAAGTCACCTGCCTTAGGCTACAAGCCTATTGATTATAAAAATAATTTTAAGAACAGCCAAACAAATGGAGTGGCTATCAACAACGAATCGAATCGATCTAAAAAACCACCATGCCCGGGCATAATGGAACCGCTATCTTTCATATCAGCCATCCGTTTTAACTTACTTTCTAGCAAATCGCCCAAAGTGCCAAAAATAGCGCAGAGCGATGCAATGATGAAATAGTTTTGGTGTTGGATGGGGTGAAAAAAATATTCGGCTACTACCGGGAATCCAAATCCGATCAGTAGAATACATAGAATGGCGCCCCCAATTGTTCCTTCCCAGGTTTTCTTGGGGGAGATGGGCGAAAAAGGCGTTTTCCCAATCAATGACCCTACTAGGTAGGCCATGGTATCGTTGATCCAAATGCTAAAAATGATTACCAATGGCAGGATGATGCCTGTATTGGCGGATCCATCAAAACCAGTCCAATTCATCCTGATATCTATCAACAAGCATATTGGCAAGCTGATATAGGGTAATCCG
>CANIMM010000132.1 GCA_947468255.1 Chitinophagaceae bacterium
ACAGTCACTTCTGTTTTTATTTCTGATGTTGCGGAATGTGTTTTTTCGTTGTACACATTGTGCGCATATTTGACTGATTGTTTTCTGCCTTTTCCAGCTTTCAAATATTCTTCCGCTTTTTTCCAGTTAACTGCCATAATAAAATCCTTATCACGTTTGGAAGCATTTACTTCTAACAATGTATTTGCCTGTTCTGTGTTGTAACAGCTAAAGAAAAACCAGCCATGTGATTTTCCTTTTCCTGCATGACTAAGGTCAAAATTTACACCAGGGCATTGCAATTGAAAGGCTATCTCCATTTTTCCATCATTTTTATCAACACTGATGAAACTGATGGTGCCTTTAAAATTTTGTTTGTAGGTGTTGATAGGGACATCGCCATTTTTATCATCCGGTGGCACACTAAATCTTGTGCCGGCTACAATGTATTCTGTATTTTCTGTAATAAAGGGGGAAGAGTGATTTCCACCACTATTGGGAAGTTCGATGATCTCTGCTGTGTGAAAAGTAGACAGGTCAATTCTAGCAACTCGGGGGGTGTTATTAGCATTGGCAAATATCCAACGGCCATCAATTTCTCCATTGGTTTGTGAAAGGTCCAAATGGTGCTCATCATCCCAAGGTATAAACCCATGCGATGTATTCAACATCGGTTTGGTTTCCTCAGAATAGCCGTAGCCTTTTTCAGGGTCAACAGAAAAAATGGGAACTACCCTCAAAAGCCTTCCACTTGGAATGCCGTATACGCTCATTTGTCCGCTAAATCCACCGGAAACAAAATTATAGAATTCATCGTATTTCCCTGGGGCGACATAGGTTTTGGAGGCTGCATCTCCACTTACGGCGGATCCTACATTTTTGGGTTTACACGACTGGATACTAAGTATCAATATTAATGCCAGTAGGCTGGCTGCATATTTTTTCATTAGATTCATTTTGTTAATTTTAGATTGTGTATTGATTGAGTACTAAAAATTATTAATTGCTAAATGGGTTTATTGATTTTTAATGATACCCCTTATTTTATGCCGTCATTTTTCCGCATAAATTCAAGTAGGTTTCTTGCATCGTCATCCGTAAGACTTTGATTGGGCATACGTACTAGACATATTTCCAATTGAGCTTGCATTTTTGGATCCTTGGTAATCATGGCATCTGTGTTGGTAATAAAATTCATAATCCATTCCGGAGCATATCTTGAAGTAACGCCTGTCCAGCCTGGTCCTACCAATTTTTCATCCGTGAGTTTGTGACAAGCCCCACATTTTACATCATATACTTTTTTTCCGCTAGTTGCTTTGGAAACATCTAAGCTGGCACCTAGTTCCACTTTGGTAAATTTCCCTTCTCCTCTGTGAGGGTCGTAAGCGGGGGTTTCATCTGATTTTTTTACACCTTCAGTTGAGTTTTCAACAGTACTATTTTCTGGATTTCCATTGCTGCCGCAGGAAAATAATATGCCCGCGATCATAGTAAGTAAAAGCAGTCTTTTCATAATGGTTTAATGTTAAATAAGTAAATTTATTTGTACAAGATTACTCATAGATGAAATCAGTTTTTATGCGTCTGGTCATAATATTCAACACATAAAAAAAGTCCTCTTTTTGAAATTGATTTCTAATTTTTTAATTATGGCAAAACCTCGTATAATCGGCTATTCGCTGGTGGGAGCTGTCATTTTTTGACAAAGTATTAATACTAGTAGATTGTAAATATGAGTACAATCATACCAGTTGTTAACGTAAATCATATATGAATATCATCGCTGGGTATAGTTTTGGCCTTTTAGTTTACTCTTTAATCCAAACATATGATTGATATCGACTTGCTATTGTCCTGGGGAGCAGCTTTCAAAAAGATAAGTGCTGGAGATATTGTATTCAATGAAGGTCAGTCCTGCTTTTTTTATCACCAATTAGTTAGTGGCACAGTTCGATGGGGTAATATAGACGAGGAAGGGAAGGAGTGTATCCATGCAATGGTGGAGCCAGGGGAATCTTTTGGTGAATTTCCACTGTTTGATGACGCTCCTTTTGCTGCTAGTGCAGTTGCTAATGAGGATTGTGTAGTCATCCGACTTCACAAATCTACTTTTATTGAATTGCTTCAAGAGAATAGTGATATTCATTTTGCTTTTTTAAGACTGCTGTCAAAAAGATTGCGTTTTAAATTTTCAATTATTAAGTCTTTTGCCTCCCATTGTCCCGAAAAAAGAATCGCCACCATATTGAATCACCTTAAATCAGAAAATAAAAATTTTTGTGGAAATTATTTCCAGCTCAATTTAACCCGACAACAAATTGCCGATATGACTGGGTTAAGGGTAGAGACTGTTATTAGAACCATGCGCAATATGCATACTAAAGGTGAGTTGGTAATTAAAAAAGGAAAGGTGTATTGCAGGAATATGATTGAGCTCACAATGGCTTAACTTATTTTATTATTATTTTGTGTAAAAATCAGTAGAATTTAATGAGTAATTTTTTACGTAAGTGGCTTGTCATTTCTTTCTTAAATTTAATGGTAGTTGCCATTCTGGGCGTTATTCTTCGATATAAAATTGCCTTTTACCTGCCTTTTATTCAACAAAAGCATTTTTTACACAGCCACTCTCATTTTGCTTTTTCTGGATGGTTAACCCAAACCTTATTTGTTTTGCTGGTTCATTATCTAGGTTTAAAAAAAGGAGAGTCGGTGATTACAAAATACCGCTGGATTTTATTAGCTAATTGTTTATCCGCATACGGTATGCTAGTAAGTTTTATTTTGCAAGGCTATGGTTTTTTTTCCATCAGTTTTTCTACCCTGTCTATTTTTGTATCTTATCGCTTTGCTTGGTTATATTGGAAAGACCTTAACAGCATGAATCAAAAGCTGGTTAGTCATTTCTGGTTGAAAGCATCTCTAGTTTTCAATGTCATTTCTTCCATTGGAGCTTTTAGTTTGGCTTACTTAATGGCCAATAAAATTGCCGTTCAAAATTGGTATCTAGCGGCTGTCTATTTATTTTTGCATTTTCAATATAATGGATGGTTCTTTTTTGCTGGGATGGGGTTGCTAGTTTCAAAGTTTGATCATGTTCAATCCTCATTCAAAAGCATGAAAACGGTATTTTTTCTTTTTTGTTTTGCTTGTGTTCCGGCTTATTTTTTATCCGCTCTTTGGCTTCCTATTCCAACAGTTTTGTATATTATTATTGTGGTTGCTGTGTTGGCCCAATTGCTAGCCTGGGTAATAATGGTAAGGGTTTTTATTATGAATCAATCATTGATCCAGCAGCAATTTTCAAAATATGGAAAAATACTTTTACTGCTTGCATCAATTGCTTTTACTATCAAACTATTATTACAATCAGGGTCGCTTCATCCTCAGTTAAGTCAGCTTTCCTATGGGTTTAGACCCATCGTTATAGGATACTTGCATCTTGTATTATTGGCTGTAACCAGTATTTTTATAATTGGCTATATTGTTTCGTTTGAGATGGTAAAGGTTACCAAATCATTTTTGTGGGGGATTTTTATATTTGTTAGTGGAGTAATTATTAATGAGTTGCTGTTGATGGTGCAAGGAGTTTCTGCATTATCCTATACAGCGATTCCTGCCATTAATGAACTGCTATTATTTGCGGCAGTAGTTTTACTAACCGGTATTGCTATTGCTTTTGTAAGTTGTTATAAAAGCGCTTTCTTGTCAGTAAATAACTTGTCAAATGAAAATGTCTTATAAAAAATACTCCTTAAAAATAATGTGTTGCATTAATTGTTTTCCAACAGCTCAATGATTTTTTTTATTTCATTGCCATCGGTTGCTACCGAGGCCAATTGCTCATTCATGTTTTCGTTTATAAATTCCATTTTGCTATCGGTATATATTCTAGCCGAGGTGTGAAACTCGATGGCATTCGTTTTATTGGCAAGCGCTAGAATGTTTTCTGCCCTTACACCACTGCCCGGCATAATGATGATTCTTTCATTTGCCTGCTGCACCAAATCAATCAGTAGTTGCATGCCTTCATTCACAGAAGGTTTTTGTCCACTCGTAAGAATTCTTTCACAACCAATTGCTATAATGTCTTCCAGCGCTTTGAAAGGGTCAATGGTTCTGTCAAATGCCCGGTGAAAGGTTACTCCCATTGGGTAGGCAATGTCCACTAGTTGCTTGCATCTATCTTTGTCAACCCTGCCATCTGCAAGCAGTATTCCGATGACTACTCCGTTGCAACCAAGGTCTTTGCATAATTGCACATCTGCTTTCATGATTTCAAATTCAGTTTCACTATATAAAAAGTCGCCTCCTCTAGGACGGATAATCGGATACAGTTCGATGGTTAGTTTTTCCCTAGCAGCTTTGATAAATCCATAGGAGGGAGTGGTACCCCCTTCAGAAGGATTGTCGCATAATTCAATACGGACTGCTCCTGCTGCCTGAGCAATAAGGCAACTTTCGATTGTAAAGCCGATTACTTCTAGTTTGAATTTCATAGTAAGTACTTTTGATTGGGAAGATTAAGCGCCGAAAATGAATTTTGATTCATGTATTTGATTTTCTTCGTTCGATTTTACGGAAAATACAAATCCTTTCTGGATGGCATAGGCACCATATTCCCCTTTTTTATTCATGGCTAAAAATCCTACCTGAAGTGTTTTTGCTTTTGCGGGATCTCTGTTTACAATTCTTTCCACGGCTTTTTTGCAGGCTTTCTCTGGACTAAGGCCCTGTCGCATGAATTCTACTACTAGGTGCGTTCCGCAGATACGGATTACTTCTTCCCCAACACCACTGCTGGTAGCGGCACCCACTTCATTGTCTACAAATAAACCTGCACCAATGCCAGCAGAGTCGCCCACCCGTCCATGAAGCTTAAAAGCCATTCCACTGGTAGTTACTCCACCCGATAAATTGCCTTTGTGATCTATTGCCAATAGCCCCATCGTATCATGATTGGGGGTTCCGTCAGGGAAAAAATTAGGTGCAAAAGGGCCATTGCCTTTGTTTTTTTCAATATTGATCTGTGGCTTGTATTCTGATTTTTTCAACCATTCCCGATAGGTATTTTCAGCGCTTTCAGATAGCTGCGCAGGCTCTTTTGAAAACCCATTTTCAAGTGCAAACTGCTGGGCGCCATTGCCTACCAGTAAAACATGGGGAGTATTTTCCATCACTTTTCTTGCAACTGAAATGGGATGTTTTATTTGCTCCAATCCTGCTACTGCTCCACAATTGGACTGTTCATCCATAATGCAGGCATCCAGGGTCACAATTCCGTCACGGTCAGGATTTCCGCCCAAACCAACACAACAGTTAATGGTGTTTTCGATTTGTCTTGCACCTGCTTCTATTGCATCTAGTGCCTTGCCATTGGTAGATAATATTTTCCATGCTGCTGCATTTACTTCCATGCCTGAATCCCAGGTTGAAATTACAATAGGGGTATTGGCTAAATGGATTCCGTTGGCCATACTTTTTTTTGAAACCAGCAGGGGGGTTGAAAGTGCGGAAAGTTGTAAAAATTTTCTTCTGTCAATTCTATTGGCCATTTCGATTCTAAGGTTTTGGAATATTTGAATAAAAGGATTTGGGTGCTTTCTAATTTTTTGTTGATTTTGTATAAAGTGGACTTACGATATTTCTGAAAGGTAACATTTCTTTAATTTTTGTGAACAGCTAATTTTTTTATCATATCCGCACTAATACCATCTGCATAGGTACCATAGGCACTTGTCAGACATCCTTTTAGTAATCCATCCTTTGATTCAATGGCAAAAACAATATCTTCATCACTAGGGTTGGTATCTCCTTCAAAACGATAAAATTCTTGAATTTCAAAATCATCCGGTTTTAGAATAAAGTTTTTTTTCCTACAGGTAATCTTATCAAAATTAATAGTAAAATCAATCGTATATCCCTTCGCCTTTAATCCATTCAACGCTTCCACCACTGTTTCATAATTATTCATATACTAATTTTTCTTAAAGTTAGTGATAATCATTGAAAGCATCAATGAGGGCGGGGTTATTACAGATTGTAGGTAGCTCGAGATGGCAGAATTAATTATTCGCTTTTTCTCGGAAAGGGTTGCCCTATTTTATTTATGCTCATCAACTGTGGACAAAGTGGATTTAAGTGAAATGCTAATTAAATAGAATATCACTCCTAAGGTTACTGCAGCAGTAGTTACAAAGGTAGCGGTTGCCCCAAAATGGTACCATAGTAAACCGGCCATAGTGCTGGCTATGAGTGCAGCAATACTCTGAAGTCCAGCGTAGGTGCCAATGGCGGTAGCGGTTTCATTTTTATTAACTAGATTACTAATGAGCGCCTTAGATACCCCTTCTGTGGCGGCGGCGTAAATTCCGTATAAAATAAAGAGTATAAAATAGACCAATATCGAATTGGTGAATGCGAAACCCAGGTATACCGAGCAAAAAAGTATGAGCCCAATTAGTAATATTTTTTTCAGTCCAACTTTGTCTGCCAAAATACCAACAGGGTAGGCTGCTAAAGCGTACACTAGGTTGTAAAATATGTATACTCCAATGATGGCGGTGTCATTTAATCCACTTGCTTTCATTTTTAATAGTAAAAAAATATCTGAGCTGTTGAATAGTGCGAAAGCCAATAAACCAGTCACTAATTTTCTATAAGAAACGGAGCTTGTTTTCCAATAAGTAGCAATGGAAAAAAAGAATTTTTTGGGTGTTACTGAAGCAATCTTTCCGGTTTTTATAAATGATAGTTCATCATCCGTTTTCGCTGACCGTATTTTTTCCTTAATCAGTAAAGTGGAAATGATTGCTGCTATTCCTGGCACAAATGCCATTAAAAATAAGGTAGTGTAATCGTTTGGAAAATAAAATAGATAGACTAGCGCAATGCAGGGGCCAATTACTGCTCCTAAAGTATCCATGCCCCGGTGAAATCCAAATACCCGGCCTTTTGTTTCGAAGGTTGATTCATCGCTTAACATGGCATCTCTTGCTCCCGTTCTTATTCCTTTGCCAAGACGGTCGATCGTTCTTGAAAGGAATATCCAAAAAGGGAAAACAAAAGCAGCCATCATCGGCTTGCTGATGGCACTAAGGGCATAACCAAACTGTACGAATGGTAAGCGCTTTGCACTTGCATCACTCCATTTGCCAAAAAAGCTTTTACTAAGTCCGGCCACTGCCTCCGCCATTCCCTCTAATATACCAATGAGCAGTATTGAAAAACCGATATGTTGTAAAAAAACAGGCATCACTGGGTATAGCATTTCACTGGCAGTATCCGTAAAAAGACTGACGATCGATAAAATCCAAATTGTGTTGGTAATTATCCTTTTTTTAGGGTTGATAGCTGTTTGCAAAACGGTCCTTTTTATCGAATGTAGCAATAAGTTGGTACATTGCACTTGAGTTTGGTCAACTTTTGAACCCAGTTTTTGATATAATAATCGGCATCATATGCTACGCAATTATAATGCGATGTTTCAATAAATGCTTAAAAGGGGTAAATTCAGGGACTCTTGGCTCCCTTGACCGAATGTTTACATGCTTTGCTAGTTATTTACCGAATAATAGGGAGGCGTTTAATAGTAGGCAACCATTTCCAGCAGATGATTGAATAAATCTCAGGATGGGATGCCTTTGAAAAAAAGATGATTATAAATGATTAAAAAAAATATGAGTAAAGAGAAGCGGATAAGTGGAAAAAAGTCGGCATCAACGCATTCCGTAAATGGAAAATTAGATATTTCACGCAGTGGAATGGGATTCGTCATTGTGGAGGGTTTGGAAAAGGATATTGTTGTAAGGCCCAATGATTTTAACCATGCCTTTCATGGTGATTTGGTAAAGGTGCAGATTAGCAATGATAGTGGAAGAGGTAGGCGTACGGAAGGGAAGGTAACGGAGGTGATTGAACGGCTCAGAACTACTTTTATCGGAAATGTACAAGTGAGTAAAAATATTGCTTTTTTTATAGCGGCTTCTGAAAAACCGATTCCTGATTTTTATGTTCCGGTTGAAAAACTCAATGGGGCTGTAAATGGAGATAGGGTAGTGGCCCGACTGGTAAAGTGGAATAAAACAGATAAAAAACCCGAAGGGGAAGTGGTGAGTATATTGAAATCAGAGGATGTCAATGATATGGCCATGAAAGAGATTCTGATTGAAACAGGGTTTCCGTTGGCATTTGACAAGGCGGTGATAGATGA
>CANIMM010000133.1 GCA_947468255.1 Chitinophagaceae bacterium
GTTATGGTCCACATTAACCTTACCTACATTTACAATACCATCATAATCTATTGAAAGTTCTTCAATTACTGGACCAATCGCACGACAAGGGCCACACCATTCTGCCCAAAAATCGATTAATGTTAATTTATCAGAGTCTAATACCAGTGATTTGAAATTTGCGTCGGTGAATTCTTGTGCCATAAGTATATTTTAATTATTTGATTTTTATACCTACAAAAATACATCCAAATATTTAAAGGTGTAGCATTGACATATTCACAATCTAATTGACAGTGTTAATATGTTGTTTTGCCATTATATCCTTGTTTGGGTATTGACAAAAGGGCTTGCAATAAATGCATTGTGAAATATTGATATATGAATACGGTACTAGCCGGTGATAACATTTACCTCTATATCCTTATTTTCATTTAAAAATACCGCCATGTCGTCATTCATTGTAAACCCCGATTCTAAACTATACATCCCTACTTTATAATTATTTCTAATATCAACAATATTAAACTTGAGACTCGTTTTTCCAGGGTGCTCCTTGACATTGTTTTCTATAAAATTTACAAATTGGGCACTAATAAACTGTGGTTGCACTTCAACAATGACCTGTTTAGTTAAAGCTGGCTTTACTGTTTCTAACAGATGTATTTTGGATAACTTAAATTCATATTGTTCACTATTGTATCTGGTTTTAAAGCCTCCTTCAATCAGTACAATCAATCCCTTTTCGAGATAGTTAATGTATTTCACATAATCCTCACTCCAAAGCATGAATTCACTTTTACCACTATAATCTTCAATTGAAAGGATCGCAAAATTTTTACCGGTTTTGGTAAGCCTTTGTTGGGCATCTACCACCAGTCCTGCCAACCTAAACTGTCTTCCTGGATTGGAATGTGTGTTGACAGCTGCTTTAAATTCATTGTAGTCGGCCAATTTGCTGATATTATAATGCTTCATTTCAAATTTAAAGTTGTCTAATGGATGTCCACTCATGTACATTCCAGTAACTTCTTTTTCAAAATCAAGTTGCTCCGCCAATGGCCAAGGTTCGCAGACAGCTAATTTTGGAGGAACGATATCGGGCATTTGCAGATCTCCAAAAAGGGTATTACTGACACTGGCATTTTGAAATTGAAAAACGCTTCCAAATTTCAAAATCTTTTCAAGACCTTGGTTATCACCAGGGGCTGCATAAAAATATTGAGCTCTAGTGATGTCTTTAAAGCAGTCGAAGGCACCAGAGTAAATTAGACTCTCCAAGGATTTTTTATTGGCAGCACGTTGATTGACCCTTTTTGCCAGGTCAAAGGCAGAGGTAAAATGTCCGTGTTTAGTTCTTTCTTCTATGATATTTTCAATGGCGTTTTCACCCACCCCCTTAAGACCGCTAAATCCAAATCGAATTTCGCCTTTTTGATTTACGGCAAACCCATTCTGTGATTCATTGATATCAGGGCCAAGCACCGTTAATCCCATTCTCTTACACTCTTCCATAAAGAAGGTGATTTTATCGATACTACCTGCGTGGTTTAAAACAGCCGCCATGTATTCGCTTGGGTAATGGGCTTTTAAATAAGCGGTTTGATATGCCACAAATGCATAACAAGTGGAATGCGATTTATTGAAAGCATATTGAGCAAAGGCTTCCCAATCGGTCCAGATTTTTTCTAGTTTATCTTTTGCATGACCTTTAGCAGTAGCGCCATTAACAAATTGAACCTTCATTTTATCCAATACAGCAATTTGCTTTTTACCCATTGCCTTTCTGAGTACATCTGCATCTCCTTTACTAAACCCTGCCAATTTTTGTGACAGAAGCATTACCTGTTCTTGGTATACGGTGATGCCGTAAGTTTCTTTCAGGTATTCCTCCATATCTGGCAAATCATATTCCACCTGCTTTTTTCCGAGTTTACGGTCAATATATTCAGGAATATAAGCAATAGGACCCGGACGGTACAGGGCATTCATTGCAATAAGATCGGCAAATTTGTCGGGCTTCAACTCGCGCAAATATTTTTGCATTCCCACACTTTCAAACTGGAAGGTAGCATTGGTATCTCCTTGTTGATAGAGTTTATAAGTCAATTCATCATCCAGCGGAATATCATCAATGGCAATACTCACATCGTGGAGTTGTTTAATGAGTGATAAAGCAGTTTTAAGAATACTTAACGTTTTTAGTCCTAAGAAGTCCATTTTGATTACGCCGGCTTCTTCAATAGACCCTCCTTCAATTTGGGTAAGCCATAGTTCAGATTCTTTTGAAGAGGCCACTGGTAAAAGATCTGTTAGATCTTTCGGTGCAATAATGATAGCTGATGCATGGATACCTGTATTTCTTACAGAGCCTTCCAATATTTCAGCCTCATGTAAAATGGTGCTGTGCAGGTCGGAGCCTTTGTAAATTTCTCGGAGTTTTTTTACATTTTCAATATCCTCTGGTTGTAATTGCTCTTTTTCTTCCAGTGATTTGGTGCCGTCTTTGGATTCTTTCGTGGTAAAGGGAGCATGTAATAACCTTTTTAGATTGATACCCGGTTTTTCAGGTACCAATTTGGAAAGCGCCCTGCTTTCGGCTAATGGAAGATCCATTACCCTTGATACATCTGCAATACTGGATTTGGCAGCCATCGTACCATAGGTGATGATCTGGGCTACCTGACTTTTTCCATATTTCTGTACAACATAGTCGATTACTTTTTGCCTACCCTCATCATCAAAATCGGTATCTATATCCGGCATGGATTTACGTTCGGGATTTAAAAACCTTTCAAACAGTAGGTTGTACTTGATTGGATCGATATTAGTAATGCCGATACAATATGCCACTACACTTCCTGCAGCCGAACCACGGCCTGGACCAACAAATACACCCATTTCCTTACCAGCAACTATAAAATCACTGACTATCAGAAAGTAACCGGCAAATCCCATTTCCTTAATAACGCCCAATTCAAAATTGATTCGTTCTTCCGTTTCAGGCGTAAAGATTTTATAGCGTTCTTTGGCACCCGACCAAGTGAGGTGGGATAAATACTCATCCTGTGATGTAAAGTTGGCTGGAACGACAAAGTGGGGTAATAGAATATCTCTCTTTAAATCCAACAGTTCAACCTTTGAAACAATTTCATTGGTGTTATCAATGGCCTCGGGTATATCTTCGAAAACCTTGGTCATTTCAGCAGCAGTTTTCAGGTAAAACTGATCGTTGGGAAAAGCAAAACGCCTATTCTTTACTTGAACATCATCATCTGAAACCTCACTCCATTTTGGGGTTGATTGTTTTTCACCGGTATTGATGCATAAAAGAATATCATGCGCATTGGAATCCTTTTGATCAACGTAGTGAGAATCATTACTGGCAATAATTTTAACATTGTATTTTTTGGCAAATTTTATTAAAACCAAGTTTACCTTATCTTGATCGGGAATGCCATGCCTTTGCAATTCAATATAAAAGTCTTCCTGGAAAATATTCAACCACCATTTAAACTCATTCTCACCTTCTTCTTCCCCCTTTTTTAAAATGGTTTGGGGTACGAGCGCCCCTAGGCAACAGGTGGTGGCTATAAGGCCTTCATGGTATTTATGAATGAGTTGCTTATCAATACGGGGATATTTTGAATACATTCCTTCAATATATCCTAGGGAGGTAAGTTTTACTAGGTTTTTATACCCAATATCATTTTTTGCAAGTAAAATCTGGTGATTGCGGGGATCCTTTTCTTCCTTACTAAATGTTTTTCGAGTTCTGTCTGTAGTAATATAAAATTCGCAGCCTACGATTGGCTTAACTTTTAGGGATTTATCCTCATTGCGATGTTTATAAGCTTCCTTAACGAATTCAAATGCGCCAAACATATTACCATGGTCACTGATAGCAAGCGCTGGCATTTTATCATCAATGGCCTTTTGATATAAATTTTTGATTGAAGCTGCTCCGTCCAATAAAGAGAACTGGGTATGAACGTGTAAATGCGAAAAATCCATAGGTATGTAAACTGAAATTGATAACTGATAATTATTGAAATTAGGTAACGGATAAATATTCGAATGCATTGATCATTTATAGAAAAAATGCTGGTATCTACTAACCGTCACCCAATGATGGTTCATGGTAATCAAGCAAATATCGTACACAATAGAATGCTTCTCTAATTCTTTTTTCCACATGCCAATTCATTGAAAATCAATAAGTTAAACCTGATTTCCTGCACTTTCATTTTTGAATCTTATCTTTGCAACCGAATTTAAGTAGAATTAAATTCAATGTTGGTATCGCAGGATGTATAGATTGGAATTGATTGATAGGGTTTTGAAAGATAAAAAAGGGGCATTGATAACAGAAGGTTAAGTTGTACTTACGTGTAAACTTAAAATTTAACGTATGAAAAACTTGTTTATTTTAATGTTGGTGATGGGGCTTTTTCCAGGTTCATTTGTGCTTTTATCAGCACAAAATAATGTCAACATGGATAGAGCGTCTGCGCATGATAAACATAGTATTTCCCTGAAATTTATTAATGGCATAGAAATTACCCCTCAAGTATTTCCAAATACCACAGCTCCGGTAGACGAGAAAGTGAAATTGTATTCAATTGCCAACCCAAATTCAAAAGTATCTTTAGCTTCCCCCGAAAAAAACATTGAAAGCTGCACTCATTTTCAGTTTAAGTTTGCGATGTTAATGGACAGAGAAGTAGAAAGCATCAAAAATTTACCACTCTTTAGTTTTATAAATGAATGGTGGGCCATTCGTTATCGTTATGGCGGTTCAGATCAAAATGGAATTGACTGCAGTAGTTTCACTGAAAAATTGTTGTCAAAAGTATATGGTTTTTCTGTTCCCCGTACTTCAACAGATCAATTTTTATTATGCAACAAAGTGGCTACTTCAAATCTAGTTGAAGGAGATTTGGTTTTCTTTAATACAAGAAGTACCAGAAGAAGAAGAAAGGGTATTACTCACGTAGGTTTATATTTAGGCAATAATTATTTTGTTCATTCCAGTGTTCAGGATGGGGTTACTATTAGCAGTTTAACGGATGAGTATTACAGTAACAAATTCATTTCTGGAGGAAGAATTTCGAGTACTCGATAAGTCATTCATTCAACCAATCGTCTTTTTTACAAAACTTCTCAGATTATATTCAACTTACAGCATTTCATTGTTGGATAAAAATTCTTTCAATTCCGTAAGCCTACTCTTTTTTGAATGGTATTCCAAATAGGTAAAATATCAGCAGATAATTTTAAAAAGATCGTTCCTGAACCATATAAGGCGATGAAGCAGGCACTTCTTATCACAAGCCAGATGAATCCATGGTAGCTATCAAAAAGAAAGTAGCAACAATAAAATGAACCTATCCCTAAAATAATGGTGAACAAGGATTGGAGACTAAAAGGTTGCATATTGAACTTTTTTTGCAAATACCAGTACCGGATGATATTGTAAATTGTAAAGGAAATAAGGTTGGCAATTGCAGGGCCCATTACATCAAAATAATATTTAGTGAGTATATAATTCAATGGAAGGGTAATCGATAATAAGATGATGCCTGTATAAAATTCAAATTTCCACAGTGAAGAAGTGGCAATAATCTGGGCATTGACACCCGTGCCCATATCTACGATGCGCATCAAACCTATGAAAAAGAAAACCCATCTAGCATCTAGATAGCCGCTTTGTAAATGAAAAGTAAAAATACCATCTGCAAAATTCAACCAGATTAAGGAAAACATCCCCACCGCAAATATTAATTGGTTGATGGATGACTGTCGATAAATATTTAGTATCCTCGCATGATCTTTGTCTTTCCAGGCTTTAGATAGTGCAGCGATAGAGGAGGAGATGATTCCTCGTTGAGGTGCCTGAATCAGGCTAGCCATATTTTGTGCCAACGAATACACGGCCACTGCCGCCAATCCATTATTGGAAACAGAAGCTAATAAAATGGTATCGAATACACCGGCTACAGCATATACCAATGTGCCGCCATAAATAAATTTGACAAGAGTAAGAATTTTTTTTGAAAACCTTTTAGTTACAATACTTACCTTAAAAGTAAAATGTAAATCTCCTTTTTTTACCAGATATCCCAATAAAATAATTGCGATGACTAAATAGGTAAAGGAATAAATTTTGATAAAAAGATCAAACTTTCCTAACCAGCCAATAAAAGTGCAAATTATTAAAATAGTAGTAAGTCCACGAAATAAAACCTCGCGTAAAAAGTTGGTAAAGATGGATTTTTTTTGTTGCCAAGCATAACTTTCTAAAATACTATACAAAGTAAGTCCAAGCCCAAAAGGAAATATCCAATAATAATAATTTACAAATTCAGGTGAGTTTTTCCCAAATTTAAAGATAATAAGCTCCTTGAAATACAAGCCACCGACTACTACAAAGCAAAAACCAATGAGTGAAACCAATAAAGCCCAGGTCAAAATGTCATTTCGCTTTTTATCTAAATTATCTTGGTAGTAAGGGTAAAACTTGAAAATATAAGAGGGCATTCCAAGATTGGCAAAGGAAAACATTAGGTTAGCCAATGCTATAAAAATTCCGGTGAGGCCGTATTGCTCCTTGGTAAATCCACCTTCCTTAGTAAATAAATAGGTATTAAAAAAGCCAAGGGCAAATCCCACATACACCATCAACGACGAAATAATACTTTGCCTTCTGATTTGGCTCATACAGTTGTTTGATGCTAAATTAATCTACCTTTTTGGTATTGATATAAAAATTTGGATCCACTGAAAAATAACTTATTGAATCGGGGTTTAATTTAACCATTTGCCATTGTTCAGTCGGCTTAATCCAAAGACTAGGATGATCCATTGTTTTTACTGGCATTTCAAATCCTTTGATGCAATTGGTGTATCGGTAAAAAAGCTTATTTATCTCCACCCTATATTCCAATACGGGTATTTGTACGGTTCTTAAATATTGATCGAAAACTTTATTGAAATTGATTTTGGACTGATCTGAAATGTAATTCTCTACCTGCTTTGATGTAACCGTTTGATGATAGAATGTTGAATTAAGACCTCTCAATATCTTTCTAAACAGACTGTCATCATTGATTATTTGACGAATGGTATGAATCATGTTGGCAGCCTTGTAATACATATCACCACTGCCTTCTTTGTTAACATTATAGGGACCAATAATTGGCATGTCGTTGGAGATATTTTTTCTGATGCCGGTAACATAATCGGTAGCAGCGGCTTTACCATAATAAAATTCGGTAAACAATGTTTCGGAATAGTTGGTAAAACCTTCATGTACCCACATATCGGCAATATCCTGGGTGGTAATATTATTTCCAAACCATTCGTGACCACTTTCGTGAATAATAATAAAATCCCACTTGAGCCCCCAGCCGCTGCCGCTCAAATCCCTTCCTAGATATCCATTTTTGTATCCATTGCCATAGGCAGTGGCACTTTGGTGTTCCATGCCAAGATGAGGTGCGTCTACTAATTTATATCCATCTTTATAGAATGGATAAGGACCAAACCAATACTCAAATGCTTTCATCATTTTTGGTGCGTCTAAAAAATGAGTTTTCGCTTTCTCCAAATTATAATCCAATACCCAATAATCCATATCCAAATCACCATTTTCGCCCTTGTATACTTCACTAAAATGAACATATTTGCCTACATAAGGGATAATCGTATAATTATTGATGGGAGAGGATACCTGCCAATGAAAGGTAGAAGTACCATCCTTATTTTTTGAACTACCTATTAATCTTCCATTCCCTACTGTTACCAATGTATCTGGGCATGTCACCCACAGTGAAGCAGATTCAGGCTCATCACTTAGATGATCCTTACAGGGGTACCAAACGCTAGCACCCAGTCCCTGACAAGCGATGCTAAACCAGGGATTGTTGTTTTTATCTTTCTTCCAGATAATACCTCCATCCCATGGGGGTCTTTTGGCTATAGTGGGTTTGCCATGATAATAAACGATCAGGTGTACAATGGATGA
>CANIMM010000134.1 GCA_947468255.1 Chitinophagaceae bacterium
ATGAAATTCCCGAGCTCTATACAATGATTACAGAAGATGGCTTCGACATGGTGAGCGGATGGAAAAAGAAACGATATGACAATAAATTAACCAAAAATTTACCCTCCAAATTATTTAATTTGGCTGCCAGTAAATCAAGCGGAATAAAATTACATGATTTCAATTGTGGCCTAAAGGCTTACCGAAACAAACTGGTAAAATGCATTGAAGTATATGGCGAAATGCACCGCTATATTCCTGTGCTGGCCAAATGGGCAGGCTTCAGAAAAATCGGCGAAAAAGTGGTGGAGCATCGTGCCAGAAAATATGGCGTAACCAAATTTGGTTGGAGCCGCTTTGTGAATGGCTTTCTAGATCTTGCCTCCATCATGTTTATGGGCAAATTTGGAAAAAAACCGATGCATATTTTTGGCTTATGGGGAAGCATCGTTTTTTTAATAGGAAGTATTATTTGGATCTATTTGTTTTGGGAAAAAATATTTTATTCCCAATTTAATATGACCGATCGTCCCTTATTCTTTGTGGGAATTATCTCCATTGTAATTGGAACACAATTGTTTTTAGCAGGCTTTCTAGGTGAACTCATTGCGCGTAATTCGTCCGACCGGAACCACTATTTAATCGATCAAAAAGCAGGAATCAATTAGCCCATGAATAGTAATACCAGTCCCCCAATTCAGGGGCCAGCGGGTAAAAAAATTATCATTCTGGGCTCGGCACATCCACTCAGAGGTGGAGGCATAGCAACATTTAATGAACGACTCGCTAGGGAATGCAAACAGCAAGGTCACGATGTTCAAATTTTTAGTTTCTCCTTGCAATATCCTAGTTTTCTATTCCCAGGCAGTTCACAATTCACCACTGACCCAGCTCCTGCTGATTTAATCATCCATAGCTGCATCAACTCCATCAATCCGTTCAACTGGCTGAAGGTGGGTAATCAAATTAAAAATATCCAACCCGATCTGGTGATCGTTCGCTATTGGCTACCCTTTATGGGGGCTTGTCTGGGCACCATTTTACGCAGGATAAAAAAAAACAATTCCACCAGGGTGGTTTGTATTGCGGATAATATTATTCCCCATGAACCGAAGCCAGGAGATACATTACTCACAAAATATTTTGTACAACCAGTAGACGCTTTTATCACCATGAGTGAAAAAGTTAAATCGGATCTATTACAATTTGCTCCCAATAAAAAAACTGTTTTTACGCCACATCCTTTGTACGACAATTTTGGAGAAAAAGTAAATAAGGACCTTGCAAGGGCTCATTTAAAAATTGAACCGGATGCCAAGATTATTTTATTTTTTGGCTTTATCCGAAAATACAAGGGCTTGGATATCCTGCTAGATGCCATGAAGATCTTACAACCAAATTTTCCAACCATTAAATTACTGATAGCGGGTGAATTTTATGGTGATCAAAAAAACTATGATGAGCAAATTGAGCGCTTGAGCATTGGTGATCAACTGATCTTGCACACCCATTTTATTGCGGATAGTGAAGTGAAATATTATTTATGTGCAGCGGATGTAGTGGTACAACCCTATCGATCAGCTACTCAAAGTGGTGTTACACCGCTTGCCTATCATTTTGAAAAACCAATGATCGTTACCAATGTGGGTGGGCTACCTGCACTGGTTCCTGATAATAAGGTAGGATTGGTCGCTGAACCCAATGCAGCATCGATTGCCGAAAAAATTATTCAATTTTTCAAAAATGGGGAGCAGCAGTTTCTTCCTTATCTAGTAGAAGAAAAGAAAAAATACAGTTGGAGTAAGTTTGTAGACGCAATTTTATCGATTGACTCGAAGTAAAGATGTTTGATCGAATCCTACAAGCAAAGCACTACCCATCAGAAAACTTCTATTTTTAATGCAGCAATACCCATCCCATAAGCTTTCGTTAATTTTAAAAAATCAAATTTTATTATTCGGGTTATTCATTTAATTTCAAGAAATGAAGTTATTGTTGTTTTTATCCTTGTCTTGTTTGAGCATTTTTTCTGCTAATGCCCAACGCATCAAAAAAGGCGAACGGGTATCCTTACAAAAATGGGAAGACTCACTGAAACAGTATTCTTTACAAATCCTAGAAGGCAAAAATGCTTCAGACCGCTTTACTGCTGACAGCATTTTTACAAAAATATTTGTACGGGCACTAATCAACAAAAACTCTTTTTACTACTCCTTTGACTCATTGGAAAGCATTTCAAAAATAGTTGCACCTGATAGCAGTTTTAAAATATTTACCTGGCAAATGATCATCAATGAAAATATAATCCGCCAGCATGGTGCCATTCAAATGAAAACGATGGATGGGTCTTTGCAATTGTTTCCCTTAATTGACAAATCAGATATCATCATTAATCAGGCAGACACCATTGCAGACAATAAGGCTTGGATGGGAGCAATCTACTATAAAATTATTCCTACAAAAAATGGCAATCAACATTTTTATACACTTTTAGGGTATGATGAAAACAATCTAAAAAGTACCAAAAAAATAATTGAGACACTTGAATTCAAAAATGGAGAACCAATTTTTGGTGCCCATCTTTTTAGTTTTGCAGAAGATGCTATTGTTCAACCAACTGTTAGCCGATACATCTTAGAATATAAAAAAAATACAGGTGCCAGACTTACCTATGATGCGCAATTAGGGATGATTATTTTTGAACACCTTGAATCAGAATCAAGCGAACCTTCAAAAAAATGGACCTTTATCCCGGATGGAGACTATGAGGCCTTTAAATGGAAAAATGGAAAATGGATGCATGTAAACAAGGTGTTTAACCAGGTTACTCCAGAAGGAAAAGAGCCCATCCCCAATCCTATAAAGGATGGAAATGGAAAGACGATCGAACAAAATTTGAAGAATAATCAACCAATTGAAAAGCAGGAAGAAGATGAAACTCCTGTGAAGAAAATCAACAATAAAAAACAAAGGGGATAATCTAATATTACAATTCAACTAATTTTAAATTTACTACCAATGAAAATACGCCTTATGATTATCGCAATAATCGCCTGCTTAAATTCCTTTTCCCAAAAAGTATATTCTGTTGAATATGCCAACCAGTCCGATGTGAAAGTGTATGTAGTGAAATACGAGAACCAGGCTGACCTGAAAGTGTTCAAGGTGAAATACAGTAACCAATCGGGAGAAAATAATGGAAAATGGTTTTTTACTGATTATGCCAATCAAGCTGCAAAAAAAATATTTTTTGTTGACTACGAAAATCAGGCAGACCTAAAGCTATTTTTTGTACCATACGAAAATCAAGCCGGATGGAGAAACGCTAGTAAGAAGCAATTGCTATACTGACAATAATGATGAGTTCAATTGAAAAAGCAGCTATAGCAGCCATTTAGCGCATTATCAAGCTTCAATCAAATAGGTACCAAGATCAACCAGCTCCCCTTTGCCGGAATGAAACTGTTCAATCAGATTCATATCCATATCCTCCATTACCTTGCTTTGAAAAACAGGTATTTTGTTTTTATATAACACAAAATAAAAGTCGGGTAATTTTTCAAAATGAAAGGTGTCATTAAAAGCCTTGTGACCAAAAACAATATGCCCTTCACCGGAAGCGTTCAACTTACTTTCGCCCAAATAATCCTCTCCAAAAATATCCTTGTCATACAATCTTAATCGATATTGATTCCCAGTAACTGGCGCATCATCACCCTTGGAAATAAAGGTAACTTTTACCTCAATACTCATTTCCTTGTCTAATGAAAATTTGCTCATAATGATTATAAATTAAAAGTTATTAATCCGCTAGTAAACCCAGATACAAACTGAGATGGTTTATATCAAAAAGGATAAAGGAAATTAACAATTATCTATACCAAAAAAAGCTTCTTTATAGACTTGGCTGGATGATTCAAAGTTACGGAAAGAGAACCAATCAACTTTAGTCATTTAGTTTCAATACAGCCAAAAATGCTTCCTGGGGAACCTCTACATTACCGATCTGCTTCATGCGCTTCTTTCCTTCTTTTTGTTTTTCCAACAACTTTCGCTTACGGCTGATATCACCACCATAGCATTTTGCGGTTACATCCTTGCGCATGGCACTGATATTCTCTCTTGCCACTACTTTGGCACCAATAGCAGCCTGTATAGCAATTTGAAACTGCTGACGGGGAAGTAATTCTTTTAACTTTTCACATAATTTTCGACCAAATTCATGCGACCTTGCCCGGTGAATCAAGGCACTTAAAGCATCCACTTTTTCACCATTCAGCAATATGTCCATTTTTACAATATCACTCGTTCTGTATTCTATCGGATGGTAATCAAAGGATGCATATCCCCTGGTCATACTTTTTAGTTTATCGTAAAAATCAAAAACAATTTCGGTAAGGGGCATATCGAAAGTTAATTCCACCCTAGTAGGTGTTAAGTAACCTTGGTTAACCAAAATACCTCTTTTGCTGATACAAAGCGTCATGATATTGCCAATATATTCGGGCTTGCTAATCATTTGTGCCCTAATAAAAGGTTCCTCAATTTTTTCAATCCGAGTAGGGTCGGGCATTTCGGTAGGATTGTTTACCGTAATCACTTCTCCCTTAGAAGTGGTAGCAATAAAACTAACATTGGGAACGGTGGTAATCACTGTCTGGTTAAACTCCCTTTCCAATCTTTCCTGGATAATTTCCATATGCAGCATTCCCAGAAATCCACAACGAAAGCCAAAACCCAATGCCTGCGATGTTTCCAACTCAAAGGTGAGTGAAGCATCATTCAATTGAAGTTTGTCCATGCAATCGCGTAACTCCTCAAATGCATCCGTTTCCACTGGAAAGATACCAGCAAATACCATTGGCTTTACATCCTGAAAACCTTTGATAGATTCAGTAGAGCCATTGACAGTGGTAGTGATGGTATCACCCACTTTTACTTCCCGAGCATTTTTGATACCGGTAATAATGTAACCTACATCACCGGCACGAACTTCATTTTTAGGCGACAAGCCCATCTTTAAAATCCCCACTTCATCCGCACCATATTCAAGACCAGTATTACTGAATTTAATTTTATCATTTTTCTTTAACGTACCATTAAAGATGCGATAATAGACAATGATACCACGAAAACTATTATAGACACTATCAAATATCAACGCCTGCAAAGGTGCGTCCACATCACCTTTGGGGGCAGGAATACGATCAATGATGGCAGTTAATATTTCTTCTATTCCGATACCACTTTTACCACTTGCTAATAAAATATCTTCTGGTTTACAACCAATTAATTCTACAATCTGGTCCGTCACTTCGGGTATCATGGCACCCTCCATATCAATCTTGTTAATAACGGGTATGATCTCGAGGTTGTTATCAATGGCTAAGTATAGATTACTAATGGTTTGCGCTTGAATTCCTTGCGAAGCATCTACCAATAGCAAAGCGCCCTCACAGGCTGCCAATGCCCTACTCACTTCATAACTAAAGTCAACGTGACCGGGTGTATCAATCAGATTAAATACATATTCTACCCCTTTCCAAACATAATTAATTTGAATAGCATGGCTTTTGATGGTAATCCCTTTCTCCCTTTCAAGGTCCATATCATCTAGTACCTGCGCCTGCATATCCCGTTCTCCAATGGTATGGGTAAATTCCAATAAACGGTCGGCCAATGTACTCTTACCGTGATCGATATGCGCAATTATGCAAAAATTTCTAATATTCTTCATCCCTTTTAAAATACTTTTAAGTGCTGCAAAACTAACTGATTTTCGGGGGATTGGGGGTTTTGTTTACCGTGTTTGTTAGAAAAGCCCCTAGCACAATCTACTAAATGCAATGAACCTGAAAAACAGGCAATCAAAAATCACCTTACTTATTAATAATAAAAAAAAATGAAAATATTTATGATAATAAAATTATTTACCATATATTTATAATTATTATAATATATCAACTCGTTTGCATCGATTCCAATATTTAAGTTAGAAAGCCTTTCTTCCGATCCTTCTATAGTACCCACACCCATTCAAATTGGGAAAACACTATCAACCAAACTGATCCAACCCCACTAAAGCCTGATTTAAGGATTCCACTCCTATCTACCTCTTCAATCAGTCTAAACTTACTTAAATGACAACCACAACAATTGACTCCACCCGGAGAAGAAAAGGCCTGTATTTTCTAGTCACATTATTAATGTGCAGCATCCTGATTTCAAAAACAACCATTGCACAGGTCACCAATGGATTTCCTAACCCAAGTTCATGTAACTCAAGTGATTTGCAACTAATTTCTGCAACACTTAGCGGGGAAAGCAATTGCAGTAACTGTACCACAGGCACATCAATTACAAGAACCCTATCCCTGTCTGTAAACAATAAATCGGGTTCCACAAGAACAGCTTTTGCATTTTGGGGAAATTTAGAAATCTATGATGGAACTACCGGTTCCTTAAAGTCTACCACCCCGATAAAAGGTTGTGACGGTCCTGTTATTAAAAGTAGTGTCAATACCATCAATTTTCAAAATATCACTTATAGCTGTGGAGATATAGTAAAAATAACCAATTTATTTATGGCCTGGACAGATGGCTCTCCAGGTAGTACCTGCGATAAAATAATATCTGCCAATATTGCCCCAAAATGCGGGGTTTTGCCATCCATCACTGTCAATGCAGGTGTAAATGCTGAATTGATTGTTACCAATTTAGAATGCTATGGAAAAAATAACGGCGCCATTAATTTGACCCCCATTGGCGGCACAGCACCCTACACCTACTCATGGACCGCCAGTAATGGAGGGGTAATACCAACTTTACAAGGTAGCAATGAAGATCTTAACGGTTTAGTGGCCGGAACCTACACAGTTAAAATAACAGATAAAAATAATTGTACCACAACTAAAAGCAGGAGCATTACCGGACCTGGATCCTCGCTTTCACTAGGCACTTGCACCTCAACCAATATCAGTTGCATTGGTGGAGACGGAACTGCAAGTGCAGGTTCAGTAAGCAATGCGATAGGCGCCATCCAATACAGCTGGAAAAATGCTACCAATACTGTAATTGGAACTACTGCAAACATAAACAACCTTTCTGCAGGCACCTACACGCTAACAGTAAAGGATAACTGTTCTGTCAAAACTTGTGACATAATTTTGATTGGCTCAACACCAGTAGGACCCCCTGTAGCGGCAGTAACTCAACAGCCCAATTGTACTAACCCTTCTGGAACGGTTAGCATCTCATCCCCAGTTACAGGTGTAACCTATACCCTTACTCAGGCTTCGATGGTAAAGTATACTGCTACTAATGGAATTTTCAATCTAGTTGAACCAGGAAATTACTTATTAACAGCAACTAATAATAATTGCAGTGCCACTGGCAATAGCATCACAATTAATTCATTACCACAAAAACCAATTGCCAACGCAGGAAATGATTTCACAAAGACCTGCACCACCAATGATTCTGGAAAACAAATTGGTGAGGACAATGACCCTGCATTCAGTTATGCATGGTCCGCCGAAGGCGGATTGACTGATGCTGCTATCAGCAATCCAATTGCCAATCCAGTTTCAACTACCACTTACACTGTCACCAAGACAAATATTCAAACAGGCTGCAGTAATACGGACGAAGTAATCGTGACTGTGAATAATACTGCAGTAACAGCCAATGCAGGAAATGATTTCACTAAAACCTGTAACAGCAATGATGCCGGAAAACAAATTGGTGAGGACAATGACCCTGCATTCAGTTATGCATGGTCCGCCGAAGGCGGCTTGACTGATGCTGCTATCAGCAATCCAATTGCCAATCCAGTTTTAACTACCACTTACACCCTCACCAAGACCAATATTCAAACGGGTTGCAGCAACACGGATGAAGTTATCGTGACAGTTGA
>CANIMM010000135.1 GCA_947468255.1 Chitinophagaceae bacterium
GATTGTCAGATTGAATGCGGCAAACACTAAAAGCATAAGGATGTTGAAGAAAAGGGTATAGTTCAATATCCTTTTCTGTAAGGGCTACCGGGAAAGCCTGGTCACCTCCATAAGCAATCATGGTGCTTTTTTTATGATAATTGCTTTCGATATACTGTTGAATTGCCCTATTATCGGCAACGATATGGGGGATGTTTTTTACCAGTAAGCCTTCCGAAATATGAATGACTTTTTTAGCTGGCAATGCCCATTTATCTCGTTTCCAATCTAAGCCCCCAAAATTGAGTATTATTTTTTGTCGCTTTTTTTTAGGTAAAAATGGAAGCAGGTATCCAGCACCCAGGCCCAGCAATAGCACCACGTCATTTTTTTTCACTGCTTCATATAGAGAAATCATGTCATATAGCATGCCTGCAAAGCCATGTGAACTAAAGGGGATATAGCGAAGGGTTGCTTTGCAAAACTGGCTAGGCCTATGGGGCTGATCGAATGATGAGCAATAAATGGTCATATCGATTTGCTCAGATAAATGTTCTGCTAAGAAGGTGGCCAAAGTTTCAAATCCACCATAATGATTTGGTACTCCCTGCGTACCAACGATTGCTATTTTCATGTGGATCAGACGTTTTGCTTCAAATTTTCCGGTTACGACATTTTGTATCATTGATATAAAAACCCATGTTTGCAACCAGGAATCAATATTCCCCTAGAATGCACTGCTTACATTACCTATCCAAATTAACTGGCAATTATGCTGGTTTGCTACAATTTGTTTTGCTAATCCTAGAAAAACTGGTTGCTCGGGTTAGCATAATTGCATTTATCTGTATAATTTATTTTGGCATTCCCTTAACACCATCATAAATACCCCGGGTTACAGATTTTAATTTGACCATTCGCCCGCGTATAGCAAAGTAAAACATTATACTTAAATAATATAAAAATAAAACAAGCAGGGTGCTTGGCCACTGATACCATTTGGTCCAAAGTTGTAAAAACCAAATATGGTTTCTACTGTTAAAATAATGAACGAATGGATTTGCAAACCCCTCTTTTCCCTTTACCTTGGCTTTATTGGCACTTCCTGCGATATGGTAAATGACAGATTGGGGGTGAAATATGAGTTGATGCCCTTTCGAACGGATGCGAAAAGAAAGTTCTACATCTTCATAGTAAGCAAAAAAAGACTCCTTTAATTGCCCAGTTTCTTTCAAAATGGAAGTTCTGATCAAAAAGGCACATCCGGTAATCCAATCCACTTGCTGAAATTGGCTTTGCAAAATCCCTGCCTTTCTCATGTACCTTTTTGAGTAGGTCCAACCCATCCATGGAAGAAAATAGGAACCTCCGTTCCATATTTTTTTTCTGTCGTGGTTAAAGAAAATTGTAGGCTGAATCGCTCCGGCATCGGGATGCAATTCCATATAGTTGACTAGTAGCGATAAAAAATTGGGCTCCACAAAGACATCGTTGTTCAGCATTATCGCATAGGGGAATTGCTGTTCAATAGCATAGTCGAATCCTCGGTTGTTGCCAGCAGCAAAACCTTCATTGGTAGGTGACGAAATTAAAATGATTTTCGAAAAACTGCTTTTTAATAAATCACCTGACCCATCTACAGACCCATTATCCACCACAATGATTTCGAAATTGGGATAGTCGCAGAGCTGTAGGGATTGAATACAATTAGAAGTATGCTCAAAACTGTTCCAGTTTAAAACTATGACGGCTACCTTAGGGGACATTCAATTTCTTTTTTTGAGTAAATGCTAAGTAAATCAATAAGCAACTACCTTCAATTGCTACGGGATACCATCCCAATGCCTGACTATTGGAAAAGCGAACCAATACAAATGAAATGATGAATGTGGCAGTTAAAATAAGTATTGAAATAATAAATAAGGATTTATATCCTTTCTCCAATAGAAGCGTTAATACATTATTGGCATTTAAGGCCACTAAAAGGGGTGCAAGACAAAACATTTGAACAAATATCTCAGTGGTATCACTTTCTTTTTTAGTAATCAAAAGTACAATGGTTTTGGCGCCAAAAAAAATCAGCAAGGCAGTAATTCCAAAAAAAGCGGCATATAATTTTTGTAGGGAAAGTTTAAATGCAAACCAACTACTTGGCGATTGTTGAAAAAGTCTTGCCGCATGGGGGTATACGGCATTTGAAAAGGAAGCCACCGCTTGTCGGCAGGCAGTTAATAATTTATCCACCAAAGCATAGGCTCCCAAAGTACTGGCAGATACATATCCTGCAATCGCAAATAAAAAAATCGACTGTTGAAGGGATGCTGCAGTTCCATTAAACATGATGTATACATTTTCCCTTGCTAATTTCAGCATGGAGCCCTTTGTGGGCAGGATAACTTGTAGGGATTCCTTATAGTGAATCAAAATACATATGATTATATAATACAATACCATTGGTGAGCCAAGGATAACATTAATCCAAGCAGCCTGTTGTTGTTGTAATGGAATCAGTAAAATAAGTAATAAAATCAAGGATTTAACAACCATGCTTCCCCAACTGAGCCATTGTATTTTTTCTTTGCCAATAAGGAAATATAATGGGTTAAATACTTCAGCCAGAATCAATGGAATCGTACCTAGCAAAATCCAGTAAGAGAGTTTGGTATGTAAAAAAAACATCCATCCCATCATTGGCAAAAGGATACAGGCTGCCAGCAATCTAAAAAATAAAATTTTGTAAAATAGCTCGGATAAAAACTCCTTATTATCTAAATTATTGGCCACATCTTTAATGGCCGTTTGGCTGGTGCCATAATTGGCTACACTTGCAATAAAAGCAGCAAAGCTAGCAGCCAGTGCCACCTGTCCGAAAGTTTCAATTCCATATTTTCTTGAAATGATGGGAATGAGCAATAGTTGCAATATAATACCTGATGCCTGAAAAACCCCTAGGTTGAAAAAATTTTGTATAATAGGGGCAAACGACCAGCGTTTGAGGGATTTCATACGTACTCTTATATATTAATTTGAAGGGCTACTCTGTCAATTTTCCGCCAAGGTTACTATTTTCACATTTCATCAAATATTTAGGTACAACCATGGTTCGGTGCGTAAAAATAGGTTATTGTATCCAAAATGTCACATACACAACAGTAGTATTTCAATATAGATTTAGCATCTTTTCATGCCCGATTCGATTGGGCTGTAATTTTTACGAATCAAATATTTACGGAAGCCCCTCAACTTTTTTTAATATAGTCGCCAAGGATTGATATTTTTGTCCCTATATAAAGTTTACCACAATGCATTCTATTCTTATTACCGGCGGCGCCGGCTTTATTGGCTCTCATTTAACCCGGTTATTTGTGACCAAATACCCGCAATACAAAATAGTAAACCTCGATAAGCTTACCTATGCGGGAAACCTTGAAAACCTGAAGGATGTGGAGACAGCTCCCAATTACCAATTTGTAAAAGGGGATATTACGGATCTGCCACTTTTAAAGCAACTGTTTGAGGAGCATCAGTTTACGGCCGTGTTGCATTGCGCAGCGGAAAGCCATGTAGATCGCTCCATCACCGACCCGCTAGCCTTTGTTACCACCAATGTAATGGGAACTGGGGCGCTATTGCAAACCGCCAAGGAATGTTGGAAAAATGACTTTACCGGTAAAATATTCTACCATATCTCCACAGATGAAGTATATGGCTCCCTGGGTGCAGAAGGGTTTTTCACAGAACAAACCCCCTACGACCCGCGCAGTCCCTATTCCGCTTCCAAAGCTTCTTCCGATCATTTGGTGCGGGCATTTTACCATACCTACCATTTGCCGGTAAAAATATCCAACTGTAGCAATAACTACGGGCCCTACCATTTTCCAGAAAAATTAATTCCACTTTGTATTCATAATATCATCAACCATAAACCCCTGCCAATCTATGGGAAAGGCGAAAATATCAGGGATTGGCTATATGTAGAAGACCATGTACGCGCCATTGATGTAATTTTCCATGAGGGTAAAATAGGGGAAACCTACAATATCGGCGGCCACAATGAGTGGACCAATATTGATTTGGTAAAAGAACTTTGCAAGCAAATGGATCTTAAACTAGGCCGTGCACCGGGTGAGTCTGCTCAGTTAATCACCTATGTAAAAGACCGTGCGGGGCATGATCTTCGCTATGCCATCGATGCCACAAAGCTGAAGAATGAATTGGGCTGGTTGCCCTCCCTTCAGTTTGAAGAAGGGATCTCCAAAACAATTGATTGGTATCTTTCCAACACGGAATGGCTGAACCATGTTACCAGTGGGGATTATCAGCGTTATTATGACCGACAGTATGCTGGTTAGGTTTTTGGATTGTTAGGGTTTTTAATTTTTCGTTTAGAAGTTTAGTGTAGGGTTTTTGGATGGATGGAGTTTTTAATTTTGGGTTTAGGGGTTTAGGGTTTTTTGGATAAATAGAGTTTTTAATTTTGGGTTTAGGGGTTTAGGGGTTTAGTGTTTAGAGGTTTAGAGTTTAGGGGTTTAGTTTTAATAAAAAATATATTCATTTTTTATTACATTTGAAACCTATGAAAGAATACTCATTTGAAAAATTGGAATGTTGGCAGCACGCTCGAAGGCTGGCTGTTTGGACTTATCAGGCTACTGAAAATTTCCCTGAAAAGGAAAAATACGGACTAATTAGTCAAATGCGGAGAGCTGCTATTTCGGTGGCATCGAATATTGCGGAAGGCTCATCGCGTAAAACAGCCAAAGATCAAGCACATTTTAGTACCATTGCATATGGAAGCAGCATTGAACTTTTAAATCAACTCATTATTACCAATGATCTTGACTATATTTCAAACCAATTATATGATCAGGGAAGGGAGCTTGTAGAAAGGCAAACCGTATTAATTTCCGGACTAAGAGCATCACAAAAGTAAAAGGCCACAAAATAAAAAGCCCCCAACTAAACACCTAAACCCAAATAAAAAAGCGGCAATAAGTTAAAGGCCCCCAACTAAACCTCTAAACCCGAAATGAAAATCGGCAATAAGTTAAAGGCCCCCAACTAAACATCTAAACTCAAATAAAAAAGAGCCATCAAAATAAAAGCCCCCAACTAAACCCCTAAACTCAAAATAAATACACCATTAAATTTGAAGAAAATGAAAGGAATCATCCTGGCAGGCGGATCCGGCACAAGGCTTTATCCCATCACAATGGGAATCAGTAAGCAGTTAATGCCTATTTACGATAAGCCCATGATTTATTATCCGCTCAGCACCTTGATGCTGGCAGGTATAAAGGAAATACTGATTATCACTACTCCCGATGACCAAGCGCAATTTATACGCTTATTGGGTGATGGGTCACAGTGGGGCTGCAGTATCTCTTATGCCAAGCAAGAAATCCCCAACGGCCTGGCACAGGCATTTGTAATTGGCGAACAATTTATCGGCACAGATAGTGTAGCACTGGTGTTGGGTGACAATATATTTTACGGAAGTGGATTCAGTAAATTGTTGCAGCAATCGGCGGATCCAGCTGGGGCGGTAATTTTTGCTTACCCCGTAAGCGATCCAGAAAGATATGGGGTAGTGGATTTTGACAGTCATCAAAATGCCCTCAGCATTGAAGAAAAGCCTACCCATCCAAAAAGCAATTATGCAGTACCAGGATTGTATTTTTATGACAATGAAGTGGTAAATATCGCCAAAAATATACCCCCTAGTCCAAGAGGAGAATATGAAATAACGGATGTAAATAGAATCTACCTTCAGAATAATAAATTAAAAGTAGGGGTGCTAGATAGAGGTTTTGCCTGGTTAGATACAGGGACTTTTGAGTCGCTCAATGATGCAAGCGAATATGTGCGGGTGATAGAGAAAAGACAGGGATTAAAAATAGGATGCCCCGAAGAAATAGCCTGGAGAATGGGCTTTATTTCAAAAGAACAGTTGCGGGTACTTGCAGAAAACTTGCGTAAAAGCGGCTATGGCGAATATTTGTTGAGGTTAGTGCAGTAAAGGGAAGCATTGATTTGATTGGGATGTTAAAACAATTTTCTAGGACCGGTCTACAATCCGGTCTTTTTCAATGAAAAGAAATTCGATAAACAACTTCGAGAGCCAAAAAGGGTGTTCTACGATACCTTTTTTAATTTTTTAGTAATTTTTTTAAACAATTTTTAAAAAATCTTGTAATAGAATTAATAATTTAATGGAATGGACTCATTTACAATAAAGGATCTCGAGAATATATCAGGAATCAAGGCGCATACCATTCGTATTTGGGAGCAGCGTTATCAATTTCTTAAACCCAATCGAACGGATACCAATATCCGGTTTTACAATAATGAGGAATTAAAAAAGGTACTAAATATCTCCCTGCTTAATAAATATGGATTAAAAATATCGCATCTTGATAAAATGAATGATGGAGAGATAGCGGAAAAAATACTTTCACTTACCCAGTTAGAAGCCCAGCAAGAACGTATTGTAAACGAGTTGGTGGAATGTATGATTGATGTGGATTTAGAAAGGCTCGAAGCGGTATTGGAAGGATATATTCAGTCAAAAGGAATTGAGCGAACAATCACGAAGATTATTTTTCCATTTATGGAGAAAGTTGGTATTTTATGGGTCACCAACCATATCAACCCTGCGCAAGAGCATTTAGTTACTAATATTATTCGGCAGAAATTGATTGTAGGAATTGATTCAGTGGTAAGTGAAATTAAAGTCAATAAGTCAGTTTTGCTTTTTTTGCCAGAAGGTGAATTCCATGAGTTGGGGGTATTATTTGTAAATTATTTGTTGAAAAGCAAAGGGGTGTCCACCATTTATTTAGGAGCCAATGTTCCACTTAGAGATGTAGAATACCTGGTGAAACTGAAAAAGCCTTCTTATATATATTCCCACCTGACTTCAGTGGGGAAAAGTTTTAATTTTGACAAATTCTTGCTGAACCTCACTAAAAAGTTTGCCGATACACCCATCGTCCTTTCCGGTTTATTAACCAATACCTACGAGAAAAAAATTCCACCACAAATTAATTTTAAAAAAACCTTATCGGAGGTGATGGAATTTGTGGCTCATTGTAAGGAGTTGTGATTGAATGTGCACAATCCATTCGCATTTAAGCAATTCTAAAATTGTAGCGTATTCTTGAAAAATTAGCCCCTGTCTCATTTCTAATAATTCTGTTTTCCCATTTTTAAAAACAAGAAAAATCGACTTTTTGGGCCAAAAAAGCCCAAAATTGAGTGATTTTTCGACTAAAACAGGGTAAAATTGAGGAAATCTGGTGATTCATCCCTTTCTTTTATTAGTACTACAGCTTATTTACTGTTTAATATAATTATGTGAAAAATTAAACAAATTTTTGATTAGGTTGATCATTTTGTTTAGCTTTATGATATAATTAATTAAACAAATTGACATGTCGACGATCGAATTCAACGAATTGTTATTAAATAATACGGAGTTTTTAAAGCCTTTTGCGGTTACTTTAACCAGGGATAGCGAAGTGGCAAAGGACTTGTTGCAAGAAACTATGTATCGGGCATTGGCCAATAAAGAAAAATACAATGTAGGTACCAATATCAAAGCATGGTTGTATACGATTATGCGCAATATTTTCATCAATAATTACCGGCGTAAATCAAAACAAACCACTATTTTTGATAGTAGCCCGAATGAATTTTTATTAAACTACAATCAGGTTACTACTACCAATGCTGCAGAAGGGGCACTAAAGATGAAGGATATTGAGTTTGCCATTCATAGGCTTCCTGTAATATTTCGAAATCCTTTTTTGCTTTATTTTGAGGGATATAAATATCATGAAATTGCGGATCTGCTAAC
>CANIMM010000136.1 GCA_947468255.1 Chitinophagaceae bacterium
AGACGGTTTGATTGGATCATGGAATTTACCAAATGCACATCGGCAGCGGATTCATTATTGTCTAAGATCGCTTGAATGGATTGTGCTGGCTGATTGGATTGATGCCGGTCAATGGTCGGCTCAAACCATTTTTTTTCAAAGGCAATTGCATATTTCACTTCGATATAGGATTCCTTTTTCATTTTAAAAACATGGGATTCATAAACACCCGGAAGCACTTCAATATAGGCGTTATGGCCTTTCCATTGGGATAGGTCAAAGATGAAATTTGTAAACAGGGAAGTATCTACTCGTTGTTCAATACCTCCATAAATAGGATATTGGATAAGTTGAAAATTATCGATCACTATTCTGATGGATGCCTTTTTTCCGGATGCCTTTACGCCAATAAAATTTTTGTTGATGGTGAAGTCAGGTGAACGCAGCGCCCCAAAAATTCCCATAGCTAGTTTCCTGCTAGATGCTTTTCCATCTTGAAGCAATATCAACTTTTGTTGTGCATTAAATACAGGATCTCCCAAGGTGGTGCTTTTTCCAAAAGCCAGTCCATCCGATTTCCAGCCATCCAAATCTGATTGCGAGAAATTTCCCAGAACGGAATCTTCCTTAGGGCGGACTTGTAAATGATTAGCAGCAGCCATAGCTTTTGGAGCGTTGGCAGGAGTTTGTTTTTTCAACCAAGATCTAATTAGTTGAATGCGAATGGAGTCGTTGAGCAATTGTAGTTGCTGTGTTTTTTTGGATGTTTCTAACAGGTTAGCAGGGATCGGAGAAAACCTGGTTCCTTCCATCAGTCCGTAAAATGAGTAATAATCTTTTGTGCTGATGGGGTCAAACTTATGGTCGTGGCAGCGGGCACATGCAATGGTTAATGCCTGGAAAGTCTTGCCGGTAACATCGATCATATTATCAATTCGGTCTGATTCATCTTTTCGGATATCTACCGGACTGTGGGTGCCTTCAGCCATTGCATAAAAAACAGTTCCCAGTTGTGATTCATTTATTTTTTCAGCCGCATTGATCCTTGGCTTTTCCAATAAGTCGCCAGCCAATTGTTCGCGTACCAATTGATCGTAGGGAACATCGGTATTAAAAGCGCGTATCAGGTAATCCCGATATCTCCAGGCGCCAGCAATGGTGTAATCAAATTCATGTCCTTTTGTTTCAGCATATCTTACCAGGTCCATCCAGTGCCTCGCCCAGCGTTCCCCAAATTCTGGCGACTGCAAGTACTGTTCTACCAGTTTGGGATAAGCGCTTTGACTTTTATCTCCCAAAAAATTTTGAATAGCTGCTGGCGTTGGAGGAAGTCCTGTTAACACATAGGCAAGTCTCCGGATAAGCGCGTTTTTATCAGCAGCGGCTGAAATGCTGAGATTGTTTTCTTCCAATTTTTTGTTAATGAAATAATCGACTGTATTGCCAGAATACGCTTTGAGTGCATCCGTTTCTTTGGGGGGTATAAATGCCCAATAGGGTTTCCATTCAGCACCCTGCGCAATCCATTTTTTTATCAAAGCAATTTCACGATCGGTCAGTTTCAATTTCGAATCTGGCGTAGGCATCATAATATCAGGATCCTTGTGATTGATGCGAAAAAGTAGCATGCTTTTTTCGGAGTGAATCGGGTCAATGGCCTTCTCTCCATCCTTTGTGAGGGCGGTAGCTCCTTCATAGGTGTCCAATCGCAGGTTGCCTTTTCGACTACTAGGATCGGGGCCATGGCAGAGATAACATTTTTGGACTAGTATGGGACGGATATCGTAATTGAAATCTACCTTGTCGGCAAGTGGGGGAGAAAATGGTTGATCGCAGCCCATGAATCCATAAGTAAATAACAGTAGAGTGCTAATAACCAAGATGGTCTTATGATGGATAGCAAGTCGAAGGCGCATGGTTGGAAGCAATTTTTTCCAAGTTACGGAAGATTTTATTTTTAGGAGCATTCGATTTTAACTAAATAGGACTAGTTTTTGCCATTGCGCTCGATTTAATGATGGATAGGCCCTTGTATGGCTTGGGATAAGGTTGAACTAAGGTTTTAAAAAACGCCCAATCTAGCGGCTTATGAAATACTGATCTGCTCGGAATATTGCTTCATCTTATTTGCAAATAATGCTAATTTATTTGACAACTCCTCCCAGTTCTTTTCACGTATCTTTTTGATGTCAAACAATTGGCTGCCAATTCCTAATCCGGTGGCTCCTGCCTTCATATAATCTAAACAATTGTCAATATTAATTCCTCCAACTGGCACTAGTTTTATCTGATTGAGTGGTCCCCTGATATCCTTAATGTATTCGGGTCCAAGGGATGTTGCTGGAAAAACTTTTACCATCTCTGCTCCTAGAGACCATGCTTGAAAAATTTCGGTAGCTGTATAGGCGCCTGGAAACACAGGTATTTTTTGTTTTACACAAGACCTTATTACCGATTCCTTTACAATGGGCATAACAATAAATTGCGCCCCGGCTTGAATTGCTAGGTCTAGCTCTTTATCGTTGCAAACAGTTCCCGCTCCTATATTTAGCACCCCATTAAATTCGTCTGTTATCAATCGAATGATTTGTTCAGCATTGGGGGTATTCATGGTAATTTCAACAGTGGTAAATCCTGCTTTAATATAGTAAGGAAGAATTCCAATGGTCTCCTCGATGGTTAAGCCTCTGATGATTCCGATTACGGGAAGCGATAAAAATTTTTGTTGAGAAAATATATTTTTGTTCACGAAATATTATTTATGCTGTTGATAATATTGAAATATTTTGAACTGCCCAACAAAGGCAGCTTTATCCATCATCGTTGGCGGAATAAATATGGTCTGTTCTCCAAAATTAAGCTTTTCAATAGCCAACTGGTACAATTGAAACAGGCTGTTTCCGCTACATAAGATAATTCGACAGGGCATTTCCAGTTGCAGTGATCTGATTTCTGAACCGATTAGCATGCCACTTAAATAAAAAAAATTTTCTTGATGAGAAAGCAAGCCGAATAAGTCGTTGGTTCTTACAGAAAACAGTTTGTTTAGCAGGTTGGCATTTTTTGCTGACTGCTCAATTCCCTGATAAAAGGATTGCAAATTCATTTCATCCATTACTTTATCATTGCGTTCTTTTGAAACAGATCCTTTCAGAACGCTCATAGTTGAAAGCAATTGAAACAATTCACCTGTTAAATAGGTTTTGAAATTGACAATATTGCCTTTGCTTATTTTGATATGTTTGGAATGGGTTCCGGGAAAAATGCAAATGGCATCTTCTGTAAGATCCATCAATTCTTCCATTTGGGCGATGCCAATCATTTGGGTTTCCTCACCTCTCATTACATCGGCTATTTCCCTCACACCCGAAATCAATAATAGGTCGTAAGGAAAATCAGTATTTTTTTCAATGAATTTTAAAACGGCATTTTTCCCATCTAGTGCAAATGGAATATTTGCATAAGGCTGTTCTTCTACGCCAATGCTGGAAGAGGCCATGCCTGATATAATGATGGGAACGTCTTTAAAATCTTTTGATGTGTCTTTCAACAGTAGTTCAATCTGCGGTAATAAAAATTGCAGATAGTATTTTTTTAAAGTAATTTTTTGCGAATCAGCAGTCCATCGATTGTAGATGCTGAATGCTCCATCAGGGGACACAATTTCCTTCACTATATCATCTTCGATTATATTGATTAATCGAAGTCTGAATTCGGAAGTGCCCCAATCACAGCTGATAATATAATTACGCATGTACATTTTATTTTTTCAAATCGCAGCAGCCAACTGGTTACCATTCAGTAATGCTGCCATCTTTGTTTCGCCAAATAGGGTTCTTCCAATCATGACCAATTTTGGCCATTTCACGTACTTTGTCTTCATTAACAATAATCCCCAGGCCGGGTAAAGTTGGACGATCTACACAGCCCTCTTTCACATTGAATACCTCAGGGTTTTCAAGATAGTCTAAAAGATCGGCTCCTTTATTATAATGAATGCCCATACTGGTTTCTTGAATGAATGCATTGATACAATTAAAATCGATTTGTAATGCCGCAGCAAAAGAGATGGGGCCAAGTGGGCAATGCGGCGCAAGGGCAACATCATACGCTTCAGCCATGGATGCAATTTTTTTCACTTCGGTGATTCCTCCGGCATGGCTTACATCCGGCTGAATAATATCTACAGCACCTTGTTCAAATATTGATTTAAAATCCCATCTACTATACATACGCTCGCCGGTTGCGATAGGAGTAGAACTGTATTGTGCTAACTGCAGGAACTGTTCTCTGTTTTCTGAAAGAACAGGCTCTTCAATGAACATGGGTTTTATAAATTCAAGTTCTTTCATAAAACCCTTCGCCATTCCTTTGTGAACGCGGCCATGAAAATCAATTCCTATGCCAATTTCAAATCCAACTGCATCTCGAACAGATGCAATACAATCCACTGCATCCTTTATTTTTTGAGGTGAATCAATCCATTCCATTTCTGAGCATGCATTCATTTTTACTGCTCTGTACCCTTGTTCTATTCTTTGCTTTGCAGCATCCACCACATGCGCTGGTTTATCACCTCCAATCCAACCATAAATATTCATTTTGTCTCTTACATGCCCGCCCAGCAAATCATATACGGGCACTCCCATGGCCTTGCCTTTGATATCCCATAAAGCCTGGTCGATTCCGGCAATTGCACTCATCAAGATGGGGCCTCCGCGATAAAATCCTCCACGATACAATAGCTGCCAGATATCTTCTATTTGACTTGCATCTTTACCAATAATATACTCCGCCATTTCTTCAACAGCTGCTTTTACAGTGTCAGCTTTTCCTTCTATAACAGGTTCGCCCCATCCTACGATACCGCTTTCAGTGGTGATTTTTAAAAAAAGCCAGCGGGGTGGAACTTTAAAAAGTTCCAATGTTTTGATTTTCATATTTACGCTTTATACTATTGGTATCGTCATTCCAGCAGTAATTAGGGCAAGTGCCCCTTTCCAACCTATTGGGTATACTTTTTGGTAACCATTAATAAAAAGGCAATTCTTGGAGAATTGCCTTTATTTGAATTGTGCGGCAAAGGAGATTCGAACTCCCACGCCCTTTCGGGAGCTACCACCTCAAGGTAGTGCGTCTACCAATTTCGCCATCGCCGCAGTTGAATCAGCAATAGGCGCCAAGCCGATTGCTGATGAGGAATGCAAATGTAAAAACTTTAGGCTAATAAAAATCAATAAGGAGATTCTCTTATACAAGTTTTATCCAGTAAAAAGGCTTCAGTTGGTTGCAAAATAGGGGGCTACTTTTTTAAAACAATCCTGAAAGTAGTACCCTTGCCCAGTTCAGAATTTTTTACAAACAATTGTCCTTGGTGATACTGCGCTATAATTCTTTTGGATAAACTTAGTCCCAGGCCCCATCCGCGTTTTTTGGTAGTAAAGCCCGGTTTGAAAATATTGCGTAAATTTTGTTTACTGATACCCTTTCCTGAATCGGCGACCTCAATGATTATAGCAGCAGTTTCCTCCTTGATTTTTATTTGGATACTGCCTTTGCCTTCCATTGCATCTAGCGCATTCTTTAATAAGTTTTCAATCACCCAGTCAAACAGTGGACCGTTGGCCATTACATTTATCTTTTTTAAGCCAAAGCTGTCGATGCTGAAACTAATCTGCTCGGGAGCCCTTCTTTTGATATAGGCTACCATATTTTCTATTTGCTCAATAATGTTGATGCTTTCAAGTTGTGGTATGCTGCCAATTTTACTAAAACGATCACTCACCAGTTTTAGCCGGTCAACATCTTTTACCATTTCTGCTGCAATCTTTTCGCTCCCGGGCATTTCTTTTAGTAATTCTACCCATCCTTGCAGTGATGAAAGCGGTGTTCCCAATTGGTGAGCCGTTTCCTTTGCCATTCCAGCCCATACCTGGTTTTGTGTTGATTTATGGCGAGTAGTGATGGTAATGAGCGTAATGAGAATAAAAAGTGCTACAATAAGGAGTTGGATTAAAGGGTAATATTTCACTTCCCGAAGGAGTTTTGAATCGCCAAAATAATATTTGTTGATGATCAGCGGATCTTTGTTAACCTCAACAATGATTGCATCGTTTTGACTTTTAAATTCCCGAACTTTTTTTCTTAAAAAATTGCTGTCTTTTTTTAGCGCTGCGGTATCAATGTTGAGCAGTTGTCCGGATGGGTTGTCCTGCTCATCGGTTTCTATAATCGGGATGGTAGTATTGTGCGAAGTGATGGCATTGGTAAGATCTAGCGCCGCTTGGTCGTTTACTGCGGCCCTTGTTTTGAGCGATTGAACCCATACCGCCACTTTCTCCCTTTCGTCGGCCGCAATTTTTTTTGATAGATAGTTGGAATAGAAAACAGTGCCTGTTACTATTGCAATGGCAATCATTGCCAGCGCTGTGCGCCAGTTAAATAATGGAGTCAACATTTTATCAAATGTAAAGTAAGAATTAAGAAATGAAAAAAAGAAATGGAGTATGTTTGTACAAAATACAATAATTCCTTCACGGGATTGTAAAAGAGGATGAAATTACAAGGCAATCATATCGAAAAAACAGACCGGACTGCAACCATAGCTGCGCCGTTGGTATCCATTGTAATACTGAACTGGAACGGCAAGGAGCATTTGCGCAATTTCCTGCCTTCTGTATTGGCTTCTACTTATACCAATAAGCGTATAATCGTTGCCGATAATGGGTCAACCGACGATTCCGTTGCTTTTTTGCAGCAATATTTTCCGCAGGTGGAAATATTGGTTAGTGCCGTAAACGAAGGTTTTGCAAAAGGATACAATACGGCTTTGGGTCAGGTGAAAAGTGATTACTATGTTTTACTAAACAATGATGTAGCCGTAACAGTGGGGTGGATAGAGCCGATAATCGAATTGATGGAAGCCGATAGCGCCATCGCAGTTTGTCAGCCAAAATTGCTTGATTTTAACAATAAGCAGCAATTTGAATATGCCGGTGCCTGTGGAGGTTGGCTGGATGCATTGGGCTATCCCTTTGCCAGGGGCAGGGTATTTGAGCAATTGGAATTGGATCGTGGACAATATGAAACTGCCCAGGCTTGTTTTTGGGCTAGTGGCGCTGCTATGTTTGTAAGGGCAGCCGCTTTTAAAGCGGTGGGTGGATTGGATGAATATTTTTTTGCCCACCAGGAGGAAATTGATTTTTGCTGGCGCATCCAGCTTGCCGGCTACAAAGTGTATGTGGAGCCTAGTTCGGTGGTCTATCATTTGGGGGGTGGTACATTGTCCAAGGGCAACCGCCTGAAAAATTACCTGAATTTCCGCAATAACTTGGTCATGCTGGCTAAGAACCTACCCATTGGAAAAGCGATTGTGATCCTCCCTATTCGGTTCGGACTAGATGCAATAGCAGCCTGGAGGGCGATACTGGGTGGCGACCGAATGTTATTTATTTCCATTGCACAGGCGCATTTCGGTTTTTTTAAATGGGTGATTGCTGACCGAAAAAAATCAGTTTTTCCAATTTCTACAAAAGGAAAGCTGCAGGGTAAGTATGGCGGTTCGGTGGTCTGGCAACATTTTATAAAAAAGAAAAATAGCTTTTCGCAAATTGTTACAAACAAATAATTTTTTTTGAGCCACTTTACTTATTTTTGCACTCGCAAATAGCATATTATGGAATACGAAGTAATCGACAATAAACACAAGGATTTCGCTCATAACTGGGTGTCTTCATCCCGCTTTCTTTGGTTTTGCCAGATTTTTTTGGTGGTAGCATTTATTTTGGGAAGTTGTATGGG
>CANIMM010000137.1 GCA_947468255.1 Chitinophagaceae bacterium
ATATTTTCTACGTTCATCATATAGGCAAATGTACTAAAAAGCTTTACAAGCAGCAAGTTTAGGGTCTTTTCTATTTAAAATTCAAACTTTAGGTTGATTAGATGTATTTTTTTCGACAATATATAAAGGCAACCAATGCCCCGATACTATCCGCCAACCAATCGAGCATGTCAAAATTTCGGCCGATGGCCCAGTATTTTTGGATAAACTCAGAGGTCAGTCCCCATAAGGAAATGACCAATGCAATTCGGATGAAGTATTGAAGCTTCTCTCTTTTTTCCTTCTTGGAAAGGCCGACAGGGATCATAAAAAGTAGGCCAAGCAAACCAAATACTCCCGCATGAACCAATTTGTCAATTTGGATATCTCCAAACCATTTGGTGGAGGGGAATTCATTGCCGGGAGCAAACAATAATACCATCACGATTAAAAACCAAGCGATGCCCGGTATAAACCTGACAAAATTGACACGATTCATTGGTAAGGGGTTAACAATTTTTCAATCCACCTAAAAAACTTGCTGTTTAGTGTAGGGGGTGAGTCAGCAAAAGGTTTTCCAATTGAATAAGGGACTTTTGGCAAGCATGTGTAGGTAAGAAAAAGTTAACCTACTAGTGAAGAATAAGCTTCAGCAGTCATCAAATTATCCATATCGGAGAGATTGTCGACGGTCATTTTTATCATCCAGCCTTCACCATAGGGATCGGTATTGACTAGTTCGGGTTGCGCTTCCAATGCTGGATTTACAGTAGAAATGGTTCCAGACAAGGGTAAAAAAAGGTCACTTACCGTTTTTACAGCTTCCACCGTTCCAAAAACTTCTTCTGCAGCGAGTGGCTTTCCCAGAGCAGCAATATCTACGTATACAATATCTCCCAATTCGCCTTGTGCAAAATCGGTGATACCAACAGTAGCAATATTACCTTCTATGGATACCCATTCATGGTCTTTGGTGTAGCGGAGATTTTCTGGAAAGTTCATATTTTTTTATTGAGGTGAAGTGATTTTTATCTTGCAATACGAATTGCAAATTAAATCATTTTTTATTTCTCTTTTGAAGGAATTATTGATATCCGTGATTTTTTTTATTTGAGCACATCCATTTTCATGTGAATATCAACAATTGGGCGATTAAAACCATTTTTTTGAGCCTGGGCAATTCGGTCAATGACCGCTAAACCGGCTTCTACTTCACCAAATACTGTATAATTCATATCCAGCATGGGAGTGCCTCCAAGTAGCGTGTAGGCCTTTCTTTTGGAAGGAGAAAAGTACACCCCAGTTTGTTTTTCAATAGCAGAAAGCTCTTCCTCCGTGTATTTTTTCCCTTGTACAAGATAAAACTGGCAACCACTGCTTGCCTTTTCAGCGTTATTGGTTCTAGCGGCAGCCAATGCGCCTTTTTTGTGAAACAGGGTAGAATCGAACTCTGCCGGTATGGTATAACCAATATCACCCTTTCCCAGCATTTGATCGGGCACTGCATTTTTGCTTTCCGGATCACCTCCTTGTATCATAAAACCTGCAATTACCCTGTGAAAAAGTAGGCTATCATAAAAATGGTTGTTGACCAATTTGGTAAAATTGTCGCGGTGAAGGGGCGTTTTGTCGTACAATCTCACTACAATCACACCAGAATCGGTGGTGATCTTTATTCGAGTACCAGCAATTGCAGGAGCTGCGATAGCTACAACTGGCTTGGGCTTTACAGTCTTTTTTACAGAGCTAGTGGGTGTTTTAGGTATTGCCTTTTTTATAGCCTGTCCATTTGAATAAGTGGCATAACAAATAACCAGGAGGGTAAGAAAAATTTTACTTAGAAAATGCATGGGAATTAGTTGTCTTTTTTAAAAAATTGATCAAAGTAAAGTAGCACATGGTCTTTTAAAAAGTTTTCCTGTTCAAAAAGGTTAAACTCGGGCAAGGCTTTTAGTTGCTTAAAGTGAGGCCAACCCTCTTCGTCGAAGCCCTCCATTATATAGTAACCACTCGGTAATAGCACGGTACAAACTGCAATGTGCATGAGATCCTGTTTTTGTTCCTTGGTATAGACCTGTTTGCCGGTCCCTAGCTCCTGTACACCAATTAAAAAAAGTACGCCATCCATGTCTGGCTTGATGCCATAGGTTTCTTTTAGTTGAATGCGCAGCTTAAGCCATCGTATTTGTAAATCGTCTTTTGCATGTTGCATGCTGCAAATATAAATTTAAAACAGCCAATCTTTGTAGGGTATTCTAAATGGTTAGTATTGGGGCTGGGCGCAAGCCAAAATATTGAACCGTTTATAGCTTGACGGTTAGTCTCTTTCTCATCCGATAAAAGCATATGGCAGTTTTGCGCAATAAAAAAATCAAAATTGTACCTTTGTGTAAATTTTTAAAAAGATGCTTCAGATTAGTTTTATACGCCAGCACACTGAATTGGTAAAAGATAGGTTAAGCGTTAAACAGTATAGTGACATCGCTATCGTTGACCGCGTGGTAGAATTGGATGAACAAGTGCGCAATTTAAAAGTAGCGGCTGAAACATTGCAAGCAGAGATGAACTTGTCTAGCAAAGAAATTGGGGTATTGATGGGTAAGGGGGAAAAAGAGCTGGCAGAACAAAAAAAGCAGGAGGTGGCGCTGCACAAAAACAGCATTCAACTTTTAAATGATCAATTAAGTGCTGCAGAAAAAAACTTGCAGGATGAAATTATAAAATTGCCCAACCTGCCCCATAGTTCCGTTTCAAACGGAAAAAATCCTGAAGATAATGAACTGGTTAGGGAGGGGGGAACTAAGCCCGTTTTGCCCTCAACAGCAGTGCCACATTGGGAGCTAATCAAACAGTACGACTTAGTAGATTTTGAAACGGGTGCTAAAATAACGGGTAGCGGCTTTCCTTTGTATAAGGGCAAGGGAGCTAAATTGCAAAGAGCCTTGGTACAATATTTTTTGGATTATAATACTGCGGCAGGCTATACAGAATACCTGCCTCCGTTGATGGTGAATGAAGCGTCTGCTTATGGTACCGGAAATTTGCCCGACAAGGAGGGGCAAATGTACCATGCAACTGCAGACGGGCTCTATTTAATTCCCACAGCAGAAATTCCGGTTACCAATATTTACCGCGACGAAATAGTAAAAGAGCAGGACCTTCCTATAAAAATGACGGCGTATACACCTTGCTTTAGGAGAGAAGCGGGTAGTTTTGGAAGTGATGTACGGGGATTAAATCGCGTACACCAGTTTGACAAAGTGGAAATTATTCAATTGGTAAAACCTGAAGGCAGCTATGCTATTTTGGAGGCAATGGTATCACATGTAGAGCAATTGTTGATCCAATTGGAATTGCCTTATCGCATTTTGCGTTTATGCGGTGGCGATATGAGTTTCACCAGCGCGCTTACCTATGACTTTGAGGTATTTAGTGCAGCCCAGCAAAAATGGCTGGAAGTAAGCTCTGTCAGCAATTTTGAAACTTTTCAAACCAATCGTATGAAAATACGCTACAAAGATGAAGGCGGTAAAACCCAGCTACTCCATTCCTTAAATGGGTCATCCCTTGCACTACCGAGAATTGTAGCATCCTTGCTTGAAAATAACCAAACGGAATTGGGTATTCGATTACCAAAAGTGTTGCATGGATATTTTGGAGCTGCCACCATTTAGCATTTTAAATTGCGATAAAAATACTGTAAAAAGTCAACTCAAATTTTATTCGCCTTTTGGGAATTGCTTAATTCTTCGGTTCATAATGTAAAACCAAGCCGGGGGCATCAAGGCAAGAATCATACTGCCGGGATAGCCAGTTGGCAATTGCGGCGCATCCGAATGATGTTGTAAAATTTGATATTTTCTGCTGGCAAGATAATGATGATCGCTATGCCGACTCAGTTCAAATAACATTAGCCTTCCTAAAATATGGTTGCTATTCCAGCTATGATGAGGGAGGGCACGCTCGTATTTACCTAAGCCGGTAGCCTTGCGCTGCAATCCATAATGTTCTATATAATTAACCGTCTCCAGCAGGCCTATGCCGATGGCAGCTGCGCATAAAAAAAAGAGCGTTGCCATTTTTCCAAAGGTTAACCATAGGCATAGTACCATTGCAATTTGTATAAGCTGCATTTGTAACATTTCATTTCTCCAATTCAATGTTGACAGGCCTTTTTTTCTACAGTCAGCAGCAGCAATTTTCCAAGCAGACAGATAGGAAAAAACAATCGTGCGAAAATAAAAAAAGTATACTGGCTCATTGTAACGTGCACTGCTAGGGTCTTCGGGGGTGGCTACATTTTTATGATGCCCTTTGTTGTGCTCAATAAAAAAATGCATGTAGAGGGAAGTTAGTAAGGACGCTTTTGCCAGACTTTGTTCAAAGCGATTGTTTCGGTGACCGAGTTCATGCCCGATATTGATTCCAAACGTACCACATAATAAACCCATCGAGCCCACCCTGCCTGCAATTTCCCACCAGCTTAATTTATCCTGTTGCATAGATTGTAAAAAAAACAAGAGGGCTGCCAATTGAAAGGCAACAAATAAATAGAGCATATAGTCATAGGTCTTATTTTTTTTGGCAAGTTCTTCTTCAGCAGCATTCATGTTTTTTTTATCCGGCTTAATCAACAGTTCTACAACCGGAATGATGACCCAGGCATAGAGCATCGGTGACCAGGTTAACCAGCCTTGCGAAGAGAAAGCTAAAAATGCCAATACATAAATAGTAGCAGGAGAGAGGTATTTAAGTGTTTTGATATTCATACAGCTTACCGTTATAGGTACAATTTAATTCATTTAGCCTCATTTATTCAATTGTTTTCATCATCTTTTTTAACCAAGGGGATATTACCAATAAAAGAATCCCACTTCCAGCGGATACCCATGCAATCTTAGAAAAAATATTGGAATAAATTGCGAGTGATTCAATGGCAGACATTGACTTTCCAGTGGCTGCGTCGCTGGGAATGGCCATTAGAGAGCCAATGATTCCGGCTAAATATTGTCCGTAGGAACTTGCTAAAAACCATATTCCCATCATTAGGCCCACCATTTTGGGCGGAGATAATTGGGTAATGGCCGACAATCCAATGGGCGATAAGCACAATTCGCCCGAAGACATGAATAAGTAGCCGAGTACAAAAAATAGCATGCTTACCATTCCGTTGTCAGCAAATTTCGCCCCTATTACAAATATGTAAAAACCCAGACCTAATTGCAGCAGGCCCAATGCGAATTTTACAGCAGCATTGGGCTCTTTTTTCCGATTGGCCAACCATATCCAGCCTACAACAAAAAAGGGGGTTAGTGCAATAACAAAAATACTGTTAATCGAATTGTTTACCGCGGCCGAAGAAAGATGAAAACCTACTACATTCATATTTACATTTCTATCAGCGAATAAATTTAAAGAGCCACCTCCTTGTTCATAAAAAGCCCAAAATAAGGAGGAAAAAATAATCAAAATTAGCGCTACCAATATTTTCAAAAATGCAGCTTTGTCCAATTTGCTAGCAACATAAATTACATAGAGCAACGCGATGATGCCAAAAGGATTAATAAGGTAACTGTAAATTTTATAATAGGAAAGCACAACAATAAAAACTGGAATTGCCAACAAGCTCAGCCCATATACCAACAGTTCTTTGCTAATGCCCAGCTTTGTTTTGGCACGGAGAATTGCTTCAGAGGGAGGAAGGCCAATGGGCCCTAAAATAGACTGGTTTTTTACAAAAACAACTAGCCCTAAAATCATGAATATGCCGGCTATTCCAAATCCTAGGTGCCAATTATATTGTTGCCCAATCCAGCCGCATAAAATACCGCCCAACATGGCGCCCACATTAATTCCCATATAAAAAAAGGAAAATCCTGCATCTCTTCTACCATCTCCAGCTTTATACAAATTCCCTACAATGGTAGAAATATTGGGTTTGAAATATCCATTGCCTACAACCAAGATGGCCATGCCGATAAAAAAGGATTCTTTTACCGGGATCGCCATTACAAAACTTCCTGCGGCTAGTAATATTCCACCCCAGATGATCGATCTTCTTTGTCCCAATAGTTTGTCTGCTAGCATCCCTCCCAATACTGGCATTGCATAAATAAGGGATTGGAAAGTGCCGTAGATGACATTGCCTTTTGCATCATCAAAATGTAAATAATTTACCATGAACAGCAGCAGCAAGGCCCGATTGCCATAGAAGGTAAATCGCTCCCACATTTCTGTAAAGAAAAGTAGCCGCAATTGTTTTGGATATTTTCCTTCAAAATTTTGAATGGATTCTAACGAGATAGCAGACTGCATATAGGTAAAATTTTAAAGCGTTGAACTTGCAATTGTAAAATTATAAAGGCAATCAACCGATTGCCTTTATAATACCTAGAAAGAAATTTTATTTACCGGATGCCATGCATCATCTTTTTTAACAGGGGTGTTAGGGCATATAATAAGATAGCTGCCGCCCCGGTTAATATTACAAATACCATAAAAAATTCAAACAGGTTGTGAATTTGAAAACCTGCAAATAGGGGGTAATCCGTATTAATTTGACTTTTATTTAATTGATCCAATTGAGTAGTAGTGAGCGTGATTTTTTTATCCAGCACATCTTGTAGATTGATCCCTAACTCATTAGCTTTTTTAAATTTATCCCCGGTTGCGGGTAATAAGGAACCAAGGGTACCCGCAAGGGCATAGCCTGAGGCGTTAGACAAAAAGAATACTCCGTACAATAAAGAAGAGAATCTTTTGGGAGACAATTTAGAAACTAGTGATAGGCCGATTGGAGACAAGCATAATTCGGCGCAGGTTTGAACAAGGTATAATAGGATTAGCCATTTAATGGCAAGTAAACCAGAATTCCCTAGGTCTTTCACATTGTGGGCTATGATAAAATAGCTAAGGGCAATTAGGGCCAATCCCATGGCTTGTTTTACAGGCGAAATGGGTTCTTTTCCCTTGCCGCGCAAATAGTCCCACAGCATGCTAAATGGGATTGCAAAGGCTACTACAAAAAGGCCATTAAAAATCTGGACCATTGATGGAGGCATTTGCCATCCAAAAAAATTCCGGTCAGTTTGATTGTCGGCTATAAAAGTGAGCGAAGAGCCGGCCTGCTCAAAGGCTGCCCAAAAGAAAATAATAAAAAACGATACGATATAAATTACCAAAATTCTGTCAGTTTCTATTTTGGTCAGTGATTTATCTGAAAGTATCAAGCCGGCAAGGGTAAGGCCGCTGGAATAAATTAAAGAATAGATTATGTTTTGGCCAAAAACAAAATGAATGACGAGTCCGAGTCCAATGAACGCAACACAGGCTACCAGTAAGGATGTTTTCGAAAAAGAAGCTTTTTGCGCTTCCCCTTCTTCAAAATCGCCCGATTCATTTTTGGATGGCAACCCACCAATTGCTTTACCATCGGGCCTTACCACATATTTATCCTTTAAAAAAAAGAATAGGGCAGATCCTAAGAGCATAGCGATTGAAGCAGCTAAGAATCCCCATCTAAAGGCATGGATATCTCTGATGCCAGCTAGGTCCTTAACATCACCTACGAGTGGACAAATCAGTTGTCCTAGGAATGCACCTAGATTAATACCCATGTAAAAAATCGTGAAAGCACTATCAAGCTTACTTTTTTCTGCTTTGGGATACAGGCTTCCTACCATACTGGAGATATTTGGTTTAAAAAAACCATTTCCAAAAATAATGATCCCCAAAGCACTCCACATCAATATTTTGGCTAGTTCTAAGTTGGCGCCAAACACGCTGGCGCTAAAAAA
>CANIMM010000138.1 GCA_947468255.1 Chitinophagaceae bacterium
GGTATCAATCCAAATTGTTTCAGATCCACTGCATTCACAAACTGAAGCAAGTTTTTTTGTTGAAACTCCTGTAACTCTTTGTTTACACTAAATCCAATTGCGTGGGTATTTACCCGGCGGGCAATAATTCTGTCCACCCCATCAAATGCGCCACCGCATATAAATAAAATATTAGAGGTATTGACTTTCACTAATTTTTGCTCGGGATGTTTTCGTCCTCCTTGCGGTGGTACCAATACTTCTGTCCCCTCCAATAATTTTAATAATCCCTGTTGCACCCCTTCCCCACTTACATCTCTGGTAATGGAAGGGTTATCGCTTTTACGGGCCACTTTATCAATTTCGTCAATAAATACGATTCCCTTTTCAGCTGCAGCTACATCATAATTACAAGCCTGTAACAACCTGCTAAGCATGCTTTCTACATCCTCTCCTACATAGCCAGCCTCTGTAAAAACAGTGGCATCTACAATGGCGAAAGGCACGTTCAACATACGGGCAATCGATTTGGCTAAAAGGGTTTTCCCTGTACCCGTTTCACCTACCATGATGATATTACTTTTCTCAATTTCTACTTCATTCTCCACTTTTTGATTGAGCCGCTTGTAATGGTTGTAGACTGCTACTGCCAATATTTTTTTCGCATCATCTTGTCCAATTACATATTCATCCAAAAACTTCTTTATCTCTATCGGCTTTTTTACTGTGAGTTTATTGGAAGCTGACCCACTTTGTTTGGAATCCGGAAAAACCGACAGCTCTTGGCCGATAATCTCTTGTGCATGCTCTACGCAATTTTCGCAGATATGACCTTCCTGACCAGCTATTAATATCTTAACCTCTTCGCGGCTTCTGCCACAAAAAGAACAATGTAAGGTTTGTTGTTTTGCCATTATACTTTTTTAATTCGTCCTTTTATCCAAAAAAAGACAGTGTGCAAAGATAAGCAACCATTTGCCAAATGCTACTTTGGAGACAACGCTAATGTGAAAAACGTTGCAGCATGCCCATTTAAAAAAGCTCACAACTGTATTTTCAGGCAGCTTCCCTATTGAATGAGCCAAATTTTACTCAAAAAACGAACTTTTCAAATGCCCCAGCAAACCCTGTTTCAGCTGTTCCTTTACAATGGCCCCCATGGTATTGCAGGAGCTAAACTGAAGCGTTGTAAAATATTCATTTAATTCACTGCGTAAGAGCCCAATTTTATAATTTTCCGATAGTTCATCCTGCACCATACTATTCAATAATTTGATCAACTGCTTTCTACAATTTTCTATTCTGCTGGCCGTAGCCGCCAATTCGGCTTTTTGTATTTGCTCAATTTCAGCGTTGTCAAGGTTTTTCAGCACCATTGTCACATATGCTGCATTTTCCTTGTATAGCTGGGGAAAATAAAAGCTCCTTCTACCCTCATAGCATTGCTGATCAAAATCAATCGCGCGAATAACATATCTAGTTAGTTCATTTTCGGAAACGCTATTCATCACAAAATTATAGCAGCGCATATCGCCCAGCAAGCGCAGAAAACAGCTTGCACTGAAACGGATAAACGCTTTGGCAATAGCCTTTTCATCAGCCTTTGTCAATGCCTTGTTTTTCTGAAGAAAGTTATCTCCAGGTATCCCTTCAATATGCTCTTCCACCAGGGTATTTTGATGGCATAAAAAATTGATGGGGTGCTCTGTAAGTAGGTGTTCTAATTCTAATCCATACACACGGGATGCGTCGGCCAACTTGATATAAAAAAAATCAAATTGACCATTAGCTGAATCCACTATTTTTATTCTAAACGGTATGCTATTCCCATATTCACAAAAATCAATGCGCTCAACTTGATAGTCAGCTTGCAGAACCGCAGCAGTTTTATTTTTAATAAGCTGATAGGTTTTAATCAACCAAGCACTAATTACTTTCAGTTGATCGGTTTCATACACTGCATTTTCCCAATGGGTCCATTTGCCTTTTTTGTCTTTTAAAGCATCTGCATAACTATAATTTGTAAGATCGCTATAAAGTATGGGCAAGGCGACATCCCTTCCATATAGTTGCAAATAGGTCCTGAATGGATCACTTATCGAAAATGCGTCCTTCTGCATCATTGGCCGGGCGGAGGGCCCGCTATTGTTTGCATGAATGATTTCGGTGAACTGCATTTTACAAAGGTATTCAGTAAATTGAACAGCGCACAAAAAAGCCCCAATTATTTGGGGCTTCTAATAAAATGAAAGATGCGCTTTACAATTTATCCAACAAGCCATCCACAATACCATATTCAACGGATTCCTTAGCATCCATCCAATAATCACGGTCAAAATCCTTCATCACTTTTTCGAAGGTCTGCCCACAATTATCTGCCAAAATACGGGCACCCATTTGCTTTATTTTCATTATTTGAATTGCCATGATTTCCAAATCGGCACTCACCCCTTGTCCGCCGCCACTTGGCTGATGAATCATCACCTGACCGCTTGGAAAAATAAAACGTTTTCCTTTGGCACCTCCACTGAGTAAAATACTACCCATACTTGCTGCCATACCCATACATACGGTACTTACGGGCGAACTGATCATTTGCATGGTGTCATAGATTACCATTCCACTAGTTACCACTCCACCCGGACTATTAATGTAAAAGGTAATTTCCTTTCCGGGATCAATGGCTTCTAGATAGAGTAAGCGTGCGGTAATATCTTTAGCACTCTTATCGTCTACTACGCCCCATAAAAATATTTTACGTTGCTCAATAAATTTTTTGTCGAACTGCCATCCGCTCACCATTTTTTCCATGGGATTGTCTGGTAATTCCTTCGGTGTTTCTTCTTCGTCTTCGAAGCGAATGCTTTTTTTGCTATAAAGATTCATAACTTATTTTTTTACTAAATCCCGCTGGGAGATATAACTGATTATTAATTTTTTAAATCCTGCATAGGTTAACAAAATGATTCAACGATTGCTTATCAAAGGCTATGAATCCTTTTTTGCTTTCCTAGGGTTAATGGTTAATACTTCATCAACGATGCCATACTCTTTTGCCTCGGTGGAAGTCATCCAATAATCCCTGCTACAATCGACCGCTACTTTATCGAAAGGCTGACCAGTATGATTGGCGATTACTTCGTACAACTCTTTCTTGATTTTTTTGACTTCATTCACCGTGATTTCAATATCACTGGCCTGGCCACCGGCACCAGCACTTGGCTGATGTAGCATGATGCGGCTATGCTTTAAAGCGGTTCTTTTACCCGGAGAACCGGCGCACATCAATACCGCTGCCATACTTGCGGCTATGCCAGTACAAATGGTTGCAATATCGGGTGTTACAAACTGCATCGTGTCATACATACCCAATCCTGCATACACATTGCCACCCGGAGAATTGATGTACATCTGAATGTCCTTGGTGCGGTCGGTACTTTCCAAAAATAAAAATTGTGCCGTAATAATATTGGCCACCTCATCCGTGACAGGATACCCCATAAAAATGATGCGATCCATCATTAAACGGCTATAAACATCCATTACTGCCACATTCATAGGCCTTTCTTCGATAATGTTGGGGGTAAGGTTGGTGACGTTATGTTTGATATAACTATCCAATGTATTACTACTGATACCCCGGTGCTTTACCGCATATTTTTCAAACTCTTTTCCAAAATTCATCTGACATATTATTTAGTATAACAAATATAGTTGATTGGAGAACCCAAATATTATGCTATAAAAAAAAGGGCGACAAAAAGTCGGAAACTTTGCCAGCTGATACAGCAAACCGACTGATTTTTTGTGCCTTATTTTCAAGTCGCTCATTTCACCCAATGGTAATGAAGAAAAAAAACAGATTTATTGCTATTTTTTACCTGCATTTCGGAGGCAAAAAAAAGCCGAAGCAATCAGCTTCGGCAAATAAGGTATGTTGATCCGCTCCTATTAGAAGCCTATTTCACTAATTAATGATGATGCTGCATGCCCGTCAACTCGTCGGAAGTTACCAATTTTTCCTTCGGTTTAACCTGACTTTCGGCATATTTGAATAATTTGTCAGTTACCATTCTGCGATAACTCGCGTCCACCTGCTTCTCGTCTTTCATCATTTGCTCCACATAGCTATCTAGCCAACTGGTATCGTCCCCAAGGCTCATTGTTCCAAAATAACGCATCACCTCTGTTTTCATACTTGCTTTCAACTCTTCGGGTGTTACCTGTAAATTATTTTCCCGGATCAATTTATCGCTAATCAAGGTCCATTTCAACTGACTGCTAAATGTCGGGTATTCCTCTTCTGCCTGTTGGGCAGTTTTACGCTCTTCACTGCCAGTTTGTAACCAACGTTTTAAAAACTCAGCAGGAAACTCAATTTTTGTATCATCCAATAAGTAATGGTAGAGTTGGTCATGGAGTTGATTGCGACTTTGCCCTTCCCAATATTGTTCTATTTCTTCCTTCAATTTTTTCCTGAATTCTTCCTCCGTAGCCACCGCTGTGCCAGGAAATACCTCTTTAAAGAACTCTTCATTCAATTCCCTTTTTTCAACCAAGGCAATTTTGACAATGGTAAGTTGAAAGAATTTTTTTGCAGCAACCTTATCATCCTTTTCAAATCCAAGATCCAATAATATCGCTTCCAGCTTGTCAGCTTCCAGCGCTTTAGACAGCTGAATTACCTGGATATCATCTTTCTTTTTTCCTATAAGCTGTTTTTGGGTAGCCGCAGTGAAATATTTTAGGATAACAGAACTTTCTTTATTAATACCGTCAGCAATAATGGCTCCTTCCTTATCACATTCTGTAAAAAGTACATTCAGCACATTTTCCTCATTATCAATAGTTTCAGGTTCATTCATTTTTCCACCTTTCACTAGCATGTTACTCACTTCTTCTTCCACCATCTCATCGCTAACCTTCACTTTATGAAGGGTGATTTTGGCCTTATCAAGCGGTGCAATATCAAATTCAGGCTTCAACCCTATTTCAAAACCAAATTCATAATCAGTAGGATTATTGACATCCAAACTGCGCAGATCTGCATCCAACGCAAGGGGTTGGGCAAAAATTGCTGGTTTTTCGGAATCTAGATAGGTATATAATTGTTTTTCAACTGTTTTAAGCACTTCATCAGTAAAAATGGAAGGTCCGTACATCTTTTTGATCATGCCAGCGGGAACCATTCCTTTTCTAAAACCAGGCATATTGACGGTCTTACTATACTCTTTTAATTTTTTTTCAAACGTAGGGAAATAGTCCTCTTTACTTACTGTAATAGTAATCTTGTCATTGAGGAGACCAATATTGTCTCTTGCTACTGTTGCCATAATGGAGAAAGGTTGAAAGGTTTTAAAGTTAAAAAGTTGATAAGAGAGCCAAAATAGTAAGCAAAATAGCTGCTCACCTATCAACCACTCAACTTATCAACTTAAAAAATGTCCGGATGATAGGGGTCGAACCTACATGGATTACTCCGCTAGATCCTAAGTCTAGTGCGTCTGCCAATTTCGCCACATCCGGTTTTGGGGTGCAAAAGTAGGGAATTTCTATAAAAGATTAAAATTTTTGGAATGCTTCCTTTCAATTAGTCTAGTGGGTTGTCATTTTCAGAAATGGATAGCCAATGACAAATGGACTGCTGAGGCAAAGCGGTGGGGCTGTGTTTATGCTTTTCTTTTCGTAAATTCGTTTCATTGATGGAACTAACGACGGCGATACAAAAATATAACCTTACGGATGCAGAAGAGAAAAAAGAGATCCTTCGGCACTACCGCGGATTATTAAGGGAACTAAAGCCAAAACTAAAACCCGGCGATAAAGAACTACTGCGAACTGCCTTTGAAATGGCGGTCAATGCCCATAAAACCATGCGCAGAAAAAGTGGGGAGCCCTATATTTTACACCCCCTATCTGTTGCTAAAATTTGTGCCGAGGAAATTGGACTAGGTATCAGGAGTACGATTTGTGCACTGCTGCATGATACTGTAGAAGATACGGATATTTCTCTTGAAGATGTAGAGCGGGAATTTGGATCAGAAATTGCCAAAATTGTGGATGGGCTTACCAAGATCAGCACGGTGATCGACACCAATACTAGCCAACAAGCAGAAAATTTTAAAAAGATATTGCTTACCCTCACGGATGACCCCAGGGTGATTTTAATTAAATTAGCTGACCGCCTCCACAACATGCGAACCCTCGACAGCATGAAGCGGGAGAAGCAATTAAAAGTGAGTAGTGAAACGGTGTATGTATATGCGCCCCTAGCGCACCGCATGGGCCTGTATGCCATCAAAACTGAAATGGAAGATCTTTCCATGAAGTACCTAGAGCCTGATACCTATCGCTATATCGCCCAAAAATTAAGCGAAACAAAAAGAGAACGTACCCGATACATCAATGACTTTATTCGGCCATTAAAAGAAAAGCTGGAGAAAGCAGATTTTGAATTCGAAATTTATGGTAGGCCAAAAAGCATTCATTCCATTTGGAATAAAATGAAAAAAAAGGGAGTCAGTTTTGAAGAAGTGTATGACCTGTTTGCCATCCGTATTATTGTAGACTCAGCTCATGAAAAAGAAAAAGGAGATTGCTGGAAAGTATATAGCATTATCACGGATGAATACAATCCTTCGCCCGAAAGACTAAGAGACTGGCTCAGCAACCCCAAAAGCAATGGATATGAGGCGCTGCACACCACCGTTATGGGACCACAGGGCAAATGGGTGGAAGTGCAGATACGCACCAAGCGCATGAATGAAATTGCAGAAAAGGGCCTTGCCGCTCACTGGAAATACAAAGAAGGTACTGCCGATGAAAGCCGCTTTGATAAATGGTTCAGCCAAATTAGAGAAGCCCTAGGCAGCCAAGATTCCAATTCCATTGATTTTTTGCAAGACTTTAAAACCTCCTTCCTTGCAGAAGAGATTTACGTTTACACTCCTAAAGGAGATGTGAAAATGCTGCCAATCGGTGCTACCGCACTCGACTTTGCATTTGGTGTGCATACTGCCGTGGGCAGTAAATGTATTGGCGCAAAAGTAAATCACAAGCTGGTACCAATCGGACATAAACTGCGCAGTGGTGACCAGATAGAAATTATTACCAGTGCCAAACAAAAACCCAATCAAGAATGGCTCAACCTGGTAGTAACCAGCAAAGCAAAGCAAAAAATAAAGGACACACTCAAAGAGGAAAAAAGAAAAATTGCTGAAGATGGTAAATATATTTTACAAAAAAAATTGGAAGCAATCGGGGGAGTAATGACTCAGCACAATCTGGATGAACTGGCTACTTATTACAAAGTAAATTCCTCGCTGGATTTACTCTATGATATTGCTATCAAAAAGATTGACCTTAAAGAAATAAAAGAATTTACTGCTTCAGGCGACCGATTGTTTCCACCAAAATTGGTGAAGCCTGAAACAGAAGATAAAAATGAAACAGAGATCAGTGCTAAATCTTACAACAAAAAAGATACAGAACTCATTATCTTCGGAGAAAGCAGTGACCGCATTATGTATACGCTGGCCAATTGCTGTAAACCCATACCAGGCGATGATGTGTTTGGATTTATTACTACCGGCGAAGGCCTAAAAATACACCGCACCAATTGCCCCAATGCAGCCCGATTGATGTCGAACTATGGGCACCGGGTGGTAAAAACCAAATGGGCCAAAAACAAGGAGATCTCCTTTCTGACTGGATTGAAAATAATTGGATTGGATGATGTAGGAGTAATCCATAAAATCACCAACCTAATAAGTGGAGA
>CANIMM010000139.1 GCA_947468255.1 Chitinophagaceae bacterium
AGTCGGCATCTGTAACCCCTTCATTCAATTTAATGTCTTTGTATACAAAAGGAATTTCTTGACCTCCTACATTTCTCGTTACCTCCGTTGGTAGTAATAAAGTGCCAGCTTTCTTGTAATTTTTATATTCAATGGTCATTGGAACATCTGCATCCTCTTGAACGGAAGTAGTTTCCTCTTTTAGCAGCAAGCCTGATTGAACAGCGTATTCTTGAATAGAAGTTTTTCCACTAGGCATCACCACCTTTAAGCGATAAGTATTTTCATCATTCAATTTTCCGGTACCTAAATAATCTAATTTATACTCAGGATTGGTGATATAAAACAATTGCGGTATAACACCTTTTTCATCGAGGGCTTCCTTGATTTCTTTGACCGTTAAATTCTTTTTCTGAGGCCCCTGTTGTTGGAATCCAACTTTTCCATCAAAAACAGATTTCATAATCGTCATAGTGCCCATTTTTATTTCTGTAACCTGTAGGTTGGGATTCATTTTTTTCTCAGTGCCTTCAAAAGTTCTGCCCATCATGTCAAGTCCGATAATCGAGGAGATGGTATTAATTTTCTTAACCTCATCTTTTCCTCCAATGGCTTTCAAGTAGCTTTCAACGATTTCAGCGGCTGATATACTGTTGGTATTTTTCCCGGTCTCATTTACTTTTTTTTCTATTGGCTTTTCTATCACTGGGTCTGCATTCCGGTCGTACTTTTTGATAGGGTAGCCAAGTCTCATTAATTTGGGGAGAATGGCGCTACCATTCCCTACAATCACAATTCTTGAATTGCTTTCATTGAAATAATTCTTGGCTACATTCTTAAGGTCATCCAAGGTTACACTGTTTATCTTTTGAAGATAGGTTCTGTAAAAATCTTTAGGCAAATTATTGATTAGGATATTAGAAGCATAGGTAGCGGTGCGGGCAGGATCTTCCATACCCAATGCAAAGGATCCATTGTATTTCGCCTTGGCATTATCCAGTTCTTCCTGGGTGATTTTGCCATCTCTCATATTTAGGATTTCTCTAAAAATCTCTGCTGTTGCACTGTCAACTTTGTCGGTACGGACGGCAGCACTGGCAGTAAACTGGCTTTGCCAACGGCCACTACCAATTCTTGAATAACTTCCATAGGTAAAGCCATGTTTTTCTCTAAGGTTCATGAATAGTTTACTTTCTGCACCTCCACCCAAAATTTGATTCGCAACCAATAAGGCATGATAGTTTTTATTGCCCATTGGATTTTCAATCAGATTGCCAATAGTTAGTTCACCTTGAACCGCGGTAGGAACATCTACAAAATCAATTTCTGTTTTTGTAGGATTTTCAACAAGTGGGATTGGGGCAATGGTTAATTTTTTCCCCGTCCAGCTTCCAAATGCTTTTGTAGCTATAGCTTTGGCAACATCCGGATTGATATCACCTACAAAAATTAAATACGATCGGGAAGGAGTGATAAAGTTTTTATAAGCTTCTTTTATATCCGCTAGGGTCAGCCCTTTTAAACTTTCTTCGGTAGTAAATTCACCCATTGCAGTTTGTTTGCCATAGCTGAGGGCTTTGTTGACCTTAGCTGAAATTGCAGCTGTACTTTTTTCATTTGATTTTAACCCGGTGATGGCCATGGACCTTAGTTTTCCAAAGGAGGCTTCGGGGAATGCAGGGTTTTTTATACCATCTGCCAGTAAGTTAAAAGCTTTATCAAAATATCTTGTCAGCGCACTAGCATACCCACCGCTTGCGGAAAGTCCAACTTCAGCGCCAATAAGGTCAACTGCTTCATCAAATTGATCCTTTGGCATTGAGGTGGTTCCTTCGCCCAGCATTTGCCCCATTAGTTCTACCAAGCCAGCTTTTTTACCTTCTAGTATGGGACCGGCATCAATACTGAATGATGAAGTTACTTTGGGTAATTTATGGTTTTCTACCACCAATATCGTCATGCCATTGGGAAGCGTAAATATTACTGGGTCTTTTATTGAAATGACGGGAGCTGGTCCAGCTGCCGGTTTTTTTGATCTGTCTATTTTTGTTTGTGCAAAGCCATGAAGTATTAAAACAACACTCAACGCAACTATCATTAATTTTTTCATCTATGGTGTTTTTTCGGTGTAAATAAGTTGAAAGGAATTACAGGATCTACAGAATTATTTTTTTGGTAAATAGTATACTACCGTCCGTTGATTTTTATTCAGGTATTTTTTGGCTACATTCTGAATATCTTGCCGGGTTATTTTTCTTATTTCTTCTAGTTCGGTGTTGATATTATTGGTGTTTTTATAGAAGGTATGCCCATTGGCAAGATTTTCTGCTACCCCCAACATTTTGCTATTTTTTCCAATAAATTCATTTTCAAATTGGTTTTGCAATTTGGTGAATTCAATTTCGGAGATAAGGGTAGTTTGTAATTTCACCACTTCATCATCCATGTCTTTTAATAGCGTGTCTAGAGAAGTATTGTTGTTGGGTAATGCAAAAGTGATGTAGGCTCCATAATCTTCCAAAGAATAATTGAATGACCCAACTTGCAGCGAATTCTTTTTTTCATCCACCATCTTTTTAAACATTCGGCTACTATTACCCTGGCTTAAAACAGCAGAGGCCATTTCTAATATCTTGGATTCCTTTTCAGTTTCACCAGGCACTCTGTAGGCCGCTAAAATTGCAGGTATTTGGATATTGCTATCATATGTTGTATCAATCATTTCTTTTGTGATGGGGGTCTCCTTCGCAACAGTTCTTGTAATAGCCACTCCCGACGGGATCTCAGCGAAATAATTTTCTACCAGTATTTTTGTTTTAGCCAGATCAATATCTCCTGCAATCACTAGTACTGCATTATTGGGGGTGTAATATTTTTTATTGAAGGCCTTAAACTCATCCAGGGTAGCTGCATCCAGGTCAGCCATGCTTCCAATGGGAACCCAGTTGTAGGGATGGTTGGTAAACAGTCGTTTCATAATCTCGCTAAGAAAATTACCATAGGGCTGGTTGTCTACCCGTAATCTTTTTTCTTCTTTTACGACTTCATTCTGAGTTTTAACACCAATCTCATTGATAACAGGGTGAAACATGCGCTCACTCTCTAACCAAAGGCCTGTAGCCAACTGGTTGGAAGGAAATACTTCATAATAAAAAGTGCGGTCTTGCGTTGTATTCGCATTATTTTGCCCACCGTTGCTGCTCACAATTTTCATAAACTCACCACGTTTGATATTGTCACTACCCTCAAAAAGAAGGTGTTCAAAAAAATGCGCAAAGCCGGTACGGTTAGTTTGCTCATCCTTGCTTCCTACATGGTACATAACAGATACTGCTACCACAGGCGCTGTTTTATCTTGGTGCAACACCACGTGTAAGCCATTTTTTAAATTATACTCAGTAAATGCCACTTTTTGAGCCGATATTGAAAGGACAATGCCGAACCCGATAAAGAATAATAATGTTGTTTTCATACTTGATTTAATTGAATACCAAATGTAAGAATTTATTAATATAATTGCCATAGTTTGATAAATATATGATGAGTGGTACTACTTGCAACGCAGCTTCTGGGAACATCGGTTTTATTGCCTGTGATTAATGGGTATTGATTATTTTTGTATATGCTTAATAAAAAATCATTCTTTCATCACCGCTTCGGGGCTGTTGCCGTTATTGTACTGATGGTTTGTTCAATCAGTTTTGTTACTAGGGTGGTATTGATGATAAAAAGTTGGAATACCATTGAGCTCTCAGTTTTTCGTTTTTTCGCCATTTTTATTGTTGGCTTGTTGTATGATCTCACGGTAAGTAGTTTTTTTGCTATTCCAGTAGCTATTTATTGTTGGCTGATGAAAGATTCGTGGTACCAACATAAATGGCAGCGATTACCACTTTTTTTGCTGATGGCGATCATCAGTTTTATTTTAGTATCAGTGGCTGGCAGTGAGATTATTTTCTGGAATGAGTTTAGTGTGCGTTTCAATTTTATTGCAGTGGATTATTTGATCTATACCAATGAAGTGCTTGAAAATATTTGGGAATCTTATAATATGCCCTTGATAATTTTGGTGGTAATATTGGTGGTGGCAGCACTCCTATTACTTGTCCGCGGCAGAATTACTGCATCACAGCAGGTAAGCATGCGCTTTTTTCGTCGGACGATTTTTATGGTAGGATTTTCTTTGCTACCGCTAGGGGCTTATTTTTTAGTTAACAATCATTTCAAAACGATTAGTAATAATAATTATGTAAATGAGTTAGGAGGAAATGGCATCTATGAATTTGGTGCAGCTTTTTGGAATAATGAAATTGATTATCACCAATTTTATAGGGAAAGAAATGATACGGCTAATTTCGCCTTGCTTCGTTCCATGCTGCAAGCACCGAACGCAACTTTCAGTTCTGACCCACTCAGCATTGAGCGAGTGATCAAGCCCGATAGTCCCCAGCATCATTGGAATGTAGTTTTGATTAGCGTGGAAAGTTTAAGCGGAGATTATTTACAGTATTTTGGTAACCGCGAAAAGATCACTCCATACTTGGATTCATTGATTCCTAAAAGTTTATTTTTCAGTAATTTTTATGCATCTGGCACTCGAACGGTGAGGGGCTTAGAAGCGATTACCCTCGCCATTCCTCCCACACCCGGTCAGTCCATTGTTCGCCGCCCCCACAATGAAGATTTATTTTCATTGGGAGCTGTATTCAAAACTAACGGCTATGATGTGCGCTATTTATATGGAGGCAATAGTTTTTTTGATAACATGGGATATTTTTTTGGACACAATGGGTATCAAGTGCTGGACAAAGGCGACATTCCCAATCAATTGGTTCATCATACTACGGCATGGGGAATTGATGATGAAGCAACTTTTCAGTATACCCTAGCGCAGTGTGATAAAAGCTACCAGCAAGGGCGGCCTTTTTTCAATCACATGATGACTGTCAGTAACCATCGGCCTTATACATATCCCGATGGAAGGATTGATATTCCATCCACTGCCCAGAGTGCTGCGGGGGGAGTTAAATATACCGATTATGCTATTCATGCTTTTCTGAGGGATGCTGCTAAAAAACCTTGGTTTGATCAAACGGTTTTTGTGATTGTAGCAGATCATTGCTCCCGTAGTGCCGGCAAAACCGATTTGCCCGTGAACAGGTATCGAATCCCCTGTCTTATCTATGCACCCAAACTCATTCAGCCTGCCATTGAAAACAGGCTTACCAGCCAGATTGATCTTGCGCCTACGCTATTGGGTTTGCTAAATATGCCCTATACCAGTCGGTTTTTTGGGTTCGATATTTTCAAAACGCCTACCCTGCGTGACCGTGTATTTATCAGTACCTACCAAAATTTAGGATATATAAGAAATGGGCAGCTGGTGATTCTTTCGCCTCAGAAAAAAATCGCCACTTATCAGCCCAATTTTGAAACAGGTGCTGCAGTTGAAGTGCCTGGTTCGGATAGTCTTACCAATGAAGCGATTGCTTGGTACCAGGGAGCGAGCTATGCTTTTAAAAATCAGCAGCTAAGAATAAAAAAATAATTATAGTATAATAAGTAGATAATCAATTACTTATGGAGTTAAAAAGTTTGTAATTAATATATTTAAATAAAAACTAATATAAAAGCTTGCATTTTTTAAAACTGGCCTTTATCTTCGTATCGGTTTTTCATAGGATATTGGATTTTAAAGCGGGACTAGATTTCTATCTTGGTCCCTTTTTTATTTTAAAAATGACCGGTGACTCACCGCCTCCGGTGACTCACCGGATAGTTGAACTAATATTTCCTTCCCTACTAACTATTATCTTAGCTTCTGACTGGAGGTAATCGATCACCTTCCATATTTTTTCTTTTTTAAACTGTTTACTGCTTTCTAATAATTCTTTTATTCCTGTTGAATGTTTTTCTGTCCAATCAAAAATATGACGGGTAATTTGTTCAAACTCTTCCTTACTGATGCGCAGCGATTTTAGGTTAATACAATTATCACAGATACCACAGGGCTTAATTGCTAGGTCATTGAAGTAGTTGCCAATGATTTGACTTCTGCAGGAAATGGTATTGACAATAAATTCTGAAATAGCTTTTATTCTAGTTTCAAAATTTTTCTTTCTTTCAATATAGTTATCCAGATTAATCAAAAAGCTATCGGCATACATCCTGTTGATTACTAAACTAAGCTGGGGCGAATCCTTTTGCGCATCATAGGTTACAATGCCATATTGTTGTAATTGATGTAACTCCCGCTTTATCTCATCCGGGCTCTTTTTAAGAAAGCGGGCAAGCTCCATTTCATAAATGTTGGCAGGGTAGTCAAAAATTCCTTCATAGCTGCGAAGCAATCCTTTGATCAGGTTTTCATATTTTGGAAATTGTTTTTCAAAGTCTTCCAACTGCTGCCTATCGGTGTTAAATACCAGGGTAGAAGGTTTGAAAAAAACTTCATTGAACCTCAGTATTTCCTCCTGCTCCAGCGTTTTAACGGCATAAGTAGCAGTAAGAATATTGATTTTAAAGGCAGCTGAAAAACTAGCCATGTCAAAATCAAAACTATTGCCTTCTCCTGCACCTGCAGCTACCTGCAAGTAATTCATCACGGCGATATACACTTGCTTAATGGTTGCCTTATCCGGATAACGAATGTTGCTTTGTAATTGCATATCGGCAAGTTCTCGGTCATTGTACAACAACACAGCGTAGGCCCTTTTACCATCGCGGCCTGCTCTTCCGGCCTCTTGGTAGTAATTTTCGATGCAATCCGGTACGCCATAATGTATGACCAATCTTACATCGGGCTTATCGATTCCCATGCCAAAAGCATTGGTGCATGCAATGATCCTAGTAGTATTATTGATCCAATTTTCTTGTCGCTTATTTCTTTCATCATTACTCAAACCGGCATGGTAAAAATCGGCATTGATATTATTTTGCGTGAGTAGTTCTGCAATATCTTTAGTTTGTTTGCGACTTTTGCAATATACAATTCCACTGCCTTTTACATTGTTAATAATCTCTAGTATTTTATTTTGTTTTGATACTACATTAAAAATACTGTAAGAAAGATTGGCTCTTTCAAAAGATTGCTGAAATTGTTGGTGGTTTTTTTTGAAAAGCAGTTTTTCGCAAATATCAAGTTGCACAGATTTAGTTGCAGAGGCGGTTAGTGCTAGAATGGGTACATTGGGCAGTTGTTCTCTAATACTGGCGATGCGTAAATAGGAGGGTCTGAAATCATAGCCCCATTGCGAAATACAATGTGCCTCATCCACCGCCACCATGCTGATATTCATACTAGGTAAATAATCTAGAAACAAATCAGTTTCTAATCTTTCGGGCGAAACGTATAAAAATTGATAGTTCCCATGGGCTGCATTCTGTAAGGTTTTTTTTACCTCCAAAAAACTCATGCCTGAGTAAATGGACAATGCAAGGATTCCTTTTTTCTTTAGGCCTTCTACCTGGTCTTTCATCAGAGCAATCAGCGGACTGATAACCAAACAAATTCCATCTTTAGCCAAGGCGGGCACCTGAAAACAAATGGATTTCCCTCCACCCGTTGGGAGCAAAGCGAGCGTATCCCTTCCTTCCAAAATACTATTGATAATATCCTCCTGCAAGGGCCGAAATGTATCGTACCCCCAATTTTCTTTTAAAATTTGGTGGATGGAAATTTGTGTCAAAACGAAAATTTAGTAAAATTCATTCTTGGCCGTACAATTTTTAGTGAACAGTAGGCAGAAAGATGCAAAATAAGCTATAAAACCAA
>CANIMM010000140.1 GCA_947468255.1 Chitinophagaceae bacterium
AAGGACAGAGAATGCAGCATCGCATCCGTTACAGTAGGGCAATTGTAATTAATGGTAATGATGGATACCAACGGCTCATTCATGCTAGGGTAGATTTTGGCAGAGGAATATCCCATCGCGTACTCATTGAAATTAAAGCCCAGCTGATATACACAATGGTTAGAGAAGGTACATTGTTCATGACTTCATTGCCATAACTACAAACCAAAATAGATACATACACCCCACATAAGGCACATAACTGGTTTCGTAATAAGGGATCCCTCGTATTCCAGATTAAGCCAACCGATTTACCCAAAATATACAACATGATGCCCAGCCACAATATGAAACCAGTGATACCATACATCACCCAAATTTTTACAAACAAACTATCTGGGGCTATTTTGGAGGTGGAAATATGTGCATTATACTTATTACCCCAAGCTCCACTCGTACCAGGGCCGGTACCAAAGGGCTTACTCTGTAGGGCATTGCTCAATATTTTTTGATTGATTAGCCTAAGTTGAAAAGATGCATCCTTTACATCCGTACCAGAACGCATTCTTCTTATTTGATCATTTCCATGACCGATTTTTGTAAACTTCAGCATCCCGATAAATCCCAGTAAAATCCCACCACCCAGCAGTATAATCTTCAACTGCTTACTCAATACTAGAAAAACTAGCCCTCCGCCCAATATGCCTGCCAATGCCCCCCGGGTACCTGAAAGAAGCATTCCATAAAAAATAATCAATCCTGCTATTGCATAACAAATCCGCCTCAGCCTTGAATGAGGACCAAATACAAGTATAAAACACAATATGACGATACTTGCCTGGGAAGCCCCAAATTGAGCAGCCTCCAAATAATAGGAAAATATCCGCACCTTTCCATAAAGCATATGTGTTTTGAGGTGCTCCTGCAAATACAGTTGTTCGGCAGAATCCATGCCTATATACAATTGCTTCATTCCATACAAGGCCCCTAATAATGACAGGAAAATAATCAGGTCTGTAAAGACATAGATGTCTGATTTTTTATTAAAAACTAGCATTGTTAAGGGTATCACCATCACCCAATACAAGGATACTGTCCTTGATTCCTGAAGCCAACCAACAATATTTGGGCGAGCGGGGTTTCCTATTTGCAAAACAGTAAGCATAAACCATACAAGAGAAAGCCATATCAAATCATTGTTGAGCTGGCGATATCGAAACTTTTTGCCCCTGTAAAAAATAACAGCCAACCAAGTGATTAGCAATAAAGCGTCGATACCCAAGCCCACCTGAACTTCTATAAAATGACGCCCAATACCAGGCATTAAAAAACTATACACCAAAAAAGAGATAAACCCTACCCGGGGATTCAAAAAAACAAGTATTAGAAAGCCAATTAAGATAGGTAAGGCAATGAATAGGCCTGCTACGGTAAACCCAAAGTAAGCAATCAACCAACCCATAAAAGCAGCGATCAATAAACAAGGTAAGAGCAGTATATAATGATTACCAATATCATTAGCGGGATAAAAAACGTCTTTTTTAATAGGCAGCGAATTCATTTGTTTTATTGAATCAACAAAGCTTTTAATTAGGAAATAATTTTAGGCACGAATATTTTTTTTATTTCCAAATTCAAACTTGGCCAATCCCTTTAGGTAGGAACGAAGAAAAAAACTTTTCTTTTGTATTTCGCCAATATATTCTTCTGCAAAATCAATTTTCACTCCGTTTAACAAAAAAGAAAGTGGAAGGCCAGTACTTTTTACAAATAGGGACAATAAATTTTTATCAATTTTACCCCAAACCCTATTAGCTCTACAAACTAAAATACTATGATCTATATTCGGTAGTAACCCAGGCCTTACCATCATAGAATCCAGTGGTGGAAATTCAAGCAAAACGATATCCTTTGAGGATGAAAAATTAGTTGCACCCTCACTCCATTGCAAACAGTCCACTGTATAATTAAGATTTGAAAACTCCCTATTCAATGCATTGATTAAAGTAGATTTACCTTCCTGATCTTGAATACTAAAAAAGCCAATAGTAATTGGTTTTTTAGAAAAATTCAGCCGAGGGAGTATTTGTTGAACCAATCGTAAATTTGACTTTTGAATAAAAGCATCAGGAGCACTTAACAAGGGGTAAATCCCCAACATGGGCAAACCCGTCAGACTAGCTGCTCTATCTGGTCTTTGCAGAGTTTGATTGATGAGAACCCTCGCCAAAATGATTGACAACACCAATATAAAACCTACCATAAAACCAACCATCACCAGCAAGATTCGTTTGGAGGCATTCGCCTTCAACGGAAGAAAAGGCGGATCTACAATATTCAATTTGGTAGTAAGCTCGTTATTTTGCTGTGTTAATTTAGCCGTATTTAACCCGTGTAACATTTCAAGGTACTCCTGTTCAGAAACATTGATTAACCGCTCAATTTTTTTTAGCAAAGCGCCCAAAGGTGCATACCTTCTATATTCTTGTGAGAATTCAACTCTACGCTTATCCATCTCAGTTAACCTTGCACTATTTTGTTCAACGTCCAAAGATGTTTTCAACCACTCATCCAAAACAAATTTATTGGGTATCCCATTAGGGGTTAGTGAGTGCGAATAAAAGTCATAAACAGAACCCTTCATTTTTTTCTCCAGCTTAGCAGATTCATTGCGAAGACTATCCAACACATGAAGATTTCCCTTTTCATTTTTATTAAAAAACTCACCTACCGTAATGGTATTATTGAGATCCGAAAGCTGGGCCCGTTTATTGATAATATCAGCGCCATATTCATTTTGGTAAAGCCGACTTTTTAAATTGTCATTTACCTTTTCCAATGATTTGATACTGGCCATTTTATCCATCACCAAATTATGTTCCTGTGCACCTAGGTTTTCCTTCTGAACAGCCACTGCTTTAGTCTGCTCATAATAATTAATAATATCGTGCTGCTTATTAAATTCCATAAAATTTTCTTCGGCAGCATTTAACCTGGAGAGGGCGTTATGGGTTTGCTCTTCAAAGTATCCTACTACTGATTCAGACTGCCCCTCCTTGATCATACGATGTTTTTTCATAAAAGACTCCTCCAGTAATTCCAATGAACGCATACAAATAGCAGCATCGCTCGTCTCATAAGAAATTTTGATCAGATCGCTATTGTTGATCCGAGAAGCCTTAATGCTATTCATTGCATTGAGTGAGTAAAACGGATTGTCGGAATGAATGATTGTATAAATCACATTCCCCTCGCCTTTTCCCATATACTGATTTAAGGACAGTATGGTGCCCTCAAGGGTTGGCTTAACAACAACTGAGCGGATACTATCTGGTATGAGCAATTGCAACTGATTGAAAGCATCCTGTGATAAAATTAGTGGATCCTGGTTTTTTAAAAGTAAATGACTAGCTAATAAATTGATTAACACTTCTTGCTTAGTTTCCCTAGAATTAATCAATGAAAGTAAATTATCAAATGCATTACTGGTTGAAAAATAGTCGGATTTATTGCTTCCACTCAGGTTATATCCAGATGCGATACCGGTATACACAACCGATTCAGAAGAATATATTTTTTGTTCATTTCGGGTAAAATAAAAAATGGAACCTGCTACTACCGTTGGTATCAGTAACAACCAAAGCAGATTTTTTAGTAGCAGTTTTATAAAATAGATGAAGCTCACTTAGACTGAATTACTAAAGATGAAATGGTAGTTCCTGTAAATGCTTCTAGCTGGAGGTAACTATTTTGAAATTTATTAACATAGGTTTCATATTCGACAACTGATTTATTATACACCCCCAACACAACCGAAGCCTGCTCTACATTTATTTGTCCGTTCAAAAAATCTTTCTCCGCCATCAAATTATTAATTTGTGCAGCCTCTTTATTTTTACTACTAATGGCCATTAGTTTATGTATCAATTTAAAATCAAGATATAATTGAATTACCTGCTGCTTTATATTTAGCACTACCATTTCCTGCTCGGCATTAGCCATATTCAATCTCGACTGGCCCAATTTTAAAATATTTTTACGATTGATAATTTGTGAAATTGGCAACTGCAATCCAATGCCTACTGTATAGTTTCCATTTTGCGCCTTTGTTAAATTGGCAAATCCAGGGGTTAGGGAAGTATTGTTAGATGAAAAAAAATTGGTGCCGTAATTGTAAGATGACTGAAGTGATAAAGCGTCGAAGATGACGTTTTTTGATATTTGGTAATTCGCCTTTTCGATCGATTCGCTATTCGTTGCCCTTCGGTATTCTGGTGAATACTTGATGGCAGAATCAATTAACATGGGTAATAACTCATCGGTAGCCAATACCCTTTTTAGCAAAGAATCCATCGTCACTGATTGGGCCTGCAGGGTATGAAAAAATAAGAATAGAAAAGAAAATACAACAGTATGGAGATAGCCTTTTTTAAGAAACATATTATACATTACCAGTTTGAAATAAAGCCGGAACGGTGCGTACAATCAATTTGATGTCATTTATGAAACTATGATTTTTGGCATAATCATTATCTAGGTTTAGCCGTTCTTGCTCCGACATTTCTTCCCTACCTCTTTTCTCCACCTGCCACAAACCGGTAATACCCGCTGGAGCCATAAAGCGCAGCGCAGATTTATCAGTGGTTATTTTTTCGGCTTCGTACAATGGAAGTGGTCGGTTGCCTACAATTGACATATCCCCCGTAAAAACATTCCATAATTGCGGTAGTTCATCTAGGCTTGCATTTCTTATAAAATTACCAACACGGGTAATTCGAGGATCATTTTTTATTTTAATAAATGCCGAGGAAGATATATTTTCATTTTGCTGGCTAGAGAGGTATTCACAAACAACGCTGTCATCTGTATACAATGGATTTTGACAGACGCTGCCAGTCTTTCTGCAAAACACACACAATGCTGCTGAAACAATTGACGACCCCTCGGCACAGGACTTCGATTCGTTATATTGATTGAGATGTGAAAGATCTTTTAACCTTGCGTCTGCACCGGTATACATGGAGCGGAATTTATAAAACTTAAATATCTTATACCCCGTGCCCACCCTTAAGGAATAATAAAAAACAGGCCCCTTCGATTCCAGCCTTATTAGCAGGGCTATGATGCCAAAAATGGGGCTTAACAACAGCAGTGTCAAGCCTGAAAAAGCGATATCAAAAATGCGCTTAATTTGTTGGATTTTATAAGGTGGGTGAATTAAAGACTGAGGATTTTGTGCCATCCAGTTTTCAACCAAATAAGTAACCCTTAATCGAAATTCACTATTGTTAAGCGGTTTTGAGAATATCTCTGCGATATGATCCTGCATCGCTAATTTTCGATCTTCGTCATCTATCTGGTCCATCAATAAAATAAAAGGAATAAGTCCATGTCCGAAACTGGCTAAGTAATCATGTAAGGGTATTCCACCTGAACCGTTCAATTCATCTGCTGAAATAATGGCACTAAAAATAATTTCACTTTTAAGCGCTTCGTTAAACGCCTGCCCATTATTAAAAAAATATAATTCGTATACATCTTCCAAAGCACCCTTCACCTGCTGGGCAAGGGCTTTATCTCTGGTGATTACCGCAATTTTTTTTAACTGATTCACCATGATTGTTTAAGAAAAATTATTTTTTCGCGACCTTCTAAGAATACCATTCATTCTGGCAGCTAATTCCCTTGGATTAAATGGCTTAGCAATAAAATCATCTGCACCGGATTGAAGACATCGAATTTTAACTTCGGTACTTTCACTGGCCGACAACATCAATAGGGGGATTTTTTTTAAAAAACCGCTTGCCCTCACTTGTTCAATAAACGAGTATCCATCCATTTCAGGCATGTTGATATCTGCCACTATAATATCTGGTATATTACCATCTTGCATCCAACCCAGAGCTTCTTTTCCATTACTTTTGGTATTGACTAAAAAATCATTTTTAAAAAAATGTTGCAAAATAAGTTGTATAGACATTTCATCATCTATGGCAAGCAATGAAAGCTGGGGCGTTGGTTGGCTCGAAAATCGTTCCATTTTAAAAAGAGTTTAAAAATTATAGTTGAGCTATTATGGGAAAAAATTAAATTATTAAAATGCAGTAGCTTCCTGAGTCACAGTAAACTGTAATTCAGCTAATGGGGAAGAAAGATGGTAAATCAGCATAGCCGCTTATTGGGCTCCCCCTTCTTGCAAGAGATATTGGATGGGAAAATTGATGTTGGCAATGGATAACCAGTACTATGCCAAAATATAATAGACTGATTGTAAATAGTATATGATTTCACGAGTCGACAATCATTCTATTTAATGGAAAATAATTCCAGCAGATGGAATTCCGGTAGCCCTATAGACCGTTATTTACCCAAAGAATGATACCCACTTACCAGAAAATACGAGCAAAGAATAATAATCCCTGATAAAAAAATATTCCCTAAGTTTGAGTGAATTATACAGTATGACCAAATCAGAAATTAAATTTTTAGCCGGCCCCCAGAGCCGTTGGAAAGAATTGATTTTTACCCTCAGGGTGGTAATTGAATTCATTAAGGGCTTCAGGGCACTACACTTTTTGGGACCCTGTGTTACCATATTTGGCTCGGCAAGATTTGTAGACGGGCATCCCTTTTACGAAAAAACAGAAGAACTGGCGGGTAGAATTGCCCAGTTGGGTTTTACTATTTTAACCGGTGGTGGGCCCGGCATTATGGAAGCCGCCAATAAGGGTGCTAGGGAAGTGGGGGGAAGAAGCGTTGGTTGCAATATTCAGCTGCCACACGAACAAAAACCAAATCCTTATCTAGATAAGTGGGTCAACATCAAATTTTTCTTTGTGAGAAAAGTTTTATTGGTAAAATATTCCTTTGCCTTTGTAGTGATGCCTGGAGGATTTGGCACGCTAGATGAATATTTTGAAGCCCTTACGCTCATTCAAACCAAGATGATTCAGGAATTTCCCATCGTAATTTTCGATACCGAATTTCATGAAAAACTGATTGCACATATCGATCAAATGAAAAATGCAGGAACTATATCTGAAGAAGATCCGCAATTGTTTTTATTTACCGATTCAGTAGAGGAAGCAGTTGCTTATATAAAAAACAGTATTGAGAAATTTAAACTACAAACTGAAAAACCATATCAGCCGTTCAGGTGGTTATTGGAGCATCCATTCAAATAAGCTCCAGCAAAACTAAAGCTGCTGCACACAATTACAATTGAAGGCCCTCTATTTTAGGCTTAATCATTATACCATTTTAATATACTTTTTTCTTTCTATACCGCTACAATTGAAACTAGCGCAGAAAAGGGAAATAAGTTTTTTTTGAGGGATTAGTTAGCGCAGAAGTTAGCACAGTTCATTATATGTAGCTCCCGATAAAATGCCAACTCATAGTATAAGGCCATGAATTTTAACAAGTGCTTGATTTTTGGTAATACTAAATAGTTAATCTTCATAAACATCCTGATTAAGATTATTAAAAAGCCCTAATGGCCCGAACACGGAGTAGGTTATCCTTAGGGCCGTAGTACAGAACGCCATCGCCGAAATACAGGTACCACGCGTTGGCTTCAGCGTCCGTGGAACTCCAATAGCTGTTGTTCACAAAACCACCAATTAACGCTCTATTTATATATAATTTCACTACTGTCCGATAAAAGTATAAAAATTGAGCCATATTACTTAAAATATGGCCCAAAACATATAGGTTTGGTTACCACAACAAAACCATATGAACAATAGTACAAATTTTTCTG
>CANIMM010000141.1 GCA_947468255.1 Chitinophagaceae bacterium
AGCGATGTAAACTGGGGCGAATTAGATTATCTAGTAATTGACATGCCGCCAGGTACAGGAGACATTCACTTAACCATCGTACAAACTGTTCCAGTTACCGGTGTCATTGTAGTGACCACTCCTCAGCTAGTTGCACTGGCAGATGCTAAAAAAGGAATTGCCATGTTTGGCCAAGCACAGCTAAAAGTACCTGTTATTGGCCTAGTGGAAAATATGAGTTATTTTACTCCAGCAGAATTACCTAACAACCAATATTTTATTTTTGGAAAAAATGGGGGCAAAAATTTAGCAGAAGAATTTGACATTCCTTTCCTAGGACAAATTCCCATTGTACAATCCATTCGAGAAGGTGGTGATAGCGGAGTGCCGATTATGGCAAGTGATGATGAGCTTACTAAAAAAGCATTCCTTGACTTAGCAGGAAATGCTGCCAGAGGAATCGCCATGAGAAATGCAAATATGGCCCCTACAGAAATTCAAGAAATAAAATAAATAGAATAACCAACCTGCTGATATAGTTCATCGATTGTTGCCCAAATTAAAAAAAAGCAAAATAGAAGGTATGCCCAAGATACCACTGGACAAAACATTCCTATTCAAAATGCAATTATGAAGCTTTTGGCCATAGTGTTTTACACACCGAAAGCGCGTATATTTATAATCCAAGCATTTTCCTTGAAAAATATACCCTATTTACTAATTAACTTTGCTTCATGACTAGGCTACAACTCATCCAACAAATTCAACAAAAAAAATCTTATCTCTGTGTAGGATTGGATACCGACCTTTCTAAAATTCCCAAACATTTGCAGTCGCACCCAGATGCCATCTTTGAGTTCAACAAACAAATCATAGATGCCACACAGGATCTTTGTGTGAGCTACAAAATCAATACCGCTTTTTATGAAGCAATGGGTTTGAAAGGCTGGGAAGCTATGCAACAAACAGTTGATTATATTCCTTCAGAACAATTCACCATTGCTGATGCAAAGCGCGGAGACATTGGCAATACTTCTACTCAATATGCAAGGGCCTTTTTTGAAGCACTTCATTTTGATGCGATCACAGTTGCTCCCTACATGGGGGAAGATAGTGTAAGGCCTTTTTTAGAATATGAAAATAAATGGACTATTGTGCTAGGACTCACCAGCAACAAGGGTTCTGATGATTTTCAACAACTGCTTCTGAGTACCCCCGCTGGTCAACAAGATAAACCCGTTCATTTGTACCAAAGAGTAATAGAAAAAATTTCTGGCTGGGGAAACCCTGGAAATTTAATGTTTGTAACAGGCGCCACCAAAGCGATCGATTTTGAAGACATTAGAAAAATTATCCCTGATCATTTTTTATTAGTTCCTGGAGTAGGTGCCCAAGGAGGCAGTTTGCAGGATGTATCAAAATATGGAATGAACAAAGATTGTGGCCTACTGGTAAATGCTAGTCGTGCTATTATCTATGCCAGCGGCAATGAAGATTTTGCTGCCCAAGCAAGATTGGTGGCACAACAATATCAACAGGAAATGAGTGAATATTTAATGAATAATGGATAATTGCATTAGCGAAAAACTACTGACAAATATTATCTATTAAAAATGCCAGCTATCCGAAATAGGATAGCTGTCTGATCAATAATTATTTAAATGATAAATAAGCCCCCTCCCCTCCATTCACTTATACCTAGCTCCCAACTTTTAGATGGCAATGGCATAATTGCAGTAATCGGCGCAGGCACCATGGGGAATGGCATAGCACATCTTTTTGCCCAGGCTGGTTATACGGTACACTTAGTCGACATCAGTGAAACCCAATTGAAAAAAGCACTCAACACCATTGAAAAAAATTTAGACCGACAAATAGCCAAATCTATTATTTCAGCAGCGCAAAAAAAAATAACCCTTGATCGTATCGCTACCTTTACCACAATTGAGCAAGGTGTAGAGCATGCACAACTGATCATTGAAGCGGCTACTGAAAATGAAATATTGAAACTGAAACTGTTTAAGCAAATTGACCAGGCTGCACCAGCAGGCTGCATTTTAGCAACCAACACCTCCTCCATTTCCATTACAAAAATTGCTGCTGTAACCAATCGACCCGAAAATGTTATTGGCATGCATTTTATGAACCCTGTACCCGTAATGAAATTGGTGGAAGTAATTAACAGCGCTAGCACCGCAAAAGAAATTACCCATATCATTGTTGAGCTGAGTAAAAAATTAGGAAAGATTCCTTGCACAGTAAATGATGCGCCTGGGTTTATTGCCAACCGAATTTTAATGCCACTTATTAATGAAGCTATCTATAGCCTTCACGAAGGCGTGGCAGGTGTAGCAGCCATCGATACTATTCTGAAAGTGGGAATGGGCCATCCTATGGGTCCGCTCCAATTAGCCGATTTTATCGGATTGGATGTTTGCCTCAGCATTCTGCAGGTAATGCAACAAGGATTTAAAAATGCTAAATATGCCCCTTGCCCATTATTGACCAATATGGTAACGGCGGGCAAACTGGGTATTAAAAGCGGGGAAGGATTTTATAGCTACCAAGAAGCAAACAAAGAGTTAACCGTAGCAAAAAGTTTTTTATAATCTAGTTTATGTTTTTGCTTACAAATGACTTATTTCAATGATTTTCCCTTTGTTACCAGCCGATAAGATGCATCCACCATTTCAAACAATTGCTTATTGGATAAAACTCCATCTACTATAATCGTATTCCAATGCATTTTATTCATATGATAACCAGGCAACACCGAATGGGGATATGCTTCCCTTAATTCAAGGGCCATTTCAGGATTACACTTTACGTTAAATTGAAGCGGAAATAAATCCAAGGGAATTAATAAAAAGACTTTCCCTTGATTTTTAAAAACAATCACCGTTTCTCCAAAAGGAAAACCTTCGGTAACGAATGGTTTTTGAATACAATAATCTCTTAATTGCTCTATATTCATTTATGATTGGCTGTGAATTTGAGCTTTTGCCTCCGCCATTTTCTTTGTTAGCTGCCCGGTTAATATATGCCAAAACATTACAAAATCGCTCCCTAGGCTATAGAGTGGATAAGTAAAAGTGGCAGGGCGATTCTTTTCAATAAAAAAATGACCTACCCAAGCAAAGCCATACCCACAAAAAGGAATGGCAGCGATCAAATTCCAATTTTGAAAAATGATTCCTGCAATGAATAACGCTAGTATCAATCCGGTTCCTATAAAATGCAGCAACCGATTGTTTGCATCACTATGCTCAGTCAAATAGTAGGGATAAAAACTCCAAAAACTGGTGTATTTTTTTTCTGTTGACATCTCTTTTAATTTATAGGAAATTACAAGAAAACAAGCAATCAGACAACTTTTTTTGTATCTACATTTTGTAACTCTTTAAGTCGATACAACACTTCTGTCAGTCGGCTTTTAGGGATTCCAGTAGTAATATTACAGAACAACTGCATTTCCTGGGTAATGACGGTACAGTTGCACTGCTTCAATACCATCATTACGTCATTCATTTGAGTATAGTCGAAATGAATGCTATAAGTTTCTTCAATTTGCTTTTGAACGATGGGCGTTACTTGTAAAACCAGGCTAGTTACTGTTTTATAAGCATTGATTAGCCCTGGCACACCTAACAAACTGCCTCCGAAATAACGAACCACAATTACTGCAATATTGGTTACTTCCTTGCTGTCTATTTGACCAAGCATCGGTTTGCCTGCAGAACCAGCAGGCTCTCCATCATCACTTACCCGAAAGCTATTTCCGTCTGTACCAATACGGTAGGCAAAACAGTGGTGTGCCGCTTTGGGATGCTCTTTCTTTAATAAGAATAGCTGCTTTTTAAAATCATCTGCTGTAACAATAGGATTGGCGAAAGCTAAAAACTTACTTCCTCTATCCTTGTATTCCGCTACAGCAGGCTGATCGATTGTTTTATAAAATTCTGATTCACTCATAATTTATTAAAATACAATTGGACAAAAATGGTCACCGATAAAAAACTATCGAAAAAATAGAATTAATAATCAAACCACTGAAATTCGATGATAATATTGAATGGTATCCTGTTCGATTATTTGGGTAGACCATTTTTCAGCATTCGAAAGCAACGGCGCTTTCAAGCCGGCGGGAATTTCCATTGCTGTATTGGTAATTACCCTCGCTTCATCCCAGCAATTTGCATCAATGAAAGATTGTAATAGACTAGCCCCACCCTCTACCAAAACACTTTGAATATTCATTTCATAGAGTGCTTCTATCATTTGCTCCACCCAGTTCTCCTTCCCTGAAATTCTATGATACAGTAATGAGCCCACATTCTCCTGGCGAATGCCATTGAACACGATGGTCTTAACTTTACCATCCAATAATTGATGAGCGGCAGGTATTTTTAAATCTTTATCAATGACCAGCCGAATGGGGTTATTACCTTTCCATAAACGATTGGTTAATGACGGGTTATCCTGCAAAGCCGTGGTAGTACCCACTAAAATAGCAGCTTCCTCGGTTCGCCACTTGTGGACTTGCCGATTGGTTTTTTCATTGCTAATCAATAATCTAGAATAATCACTCCTGGCAATCATTTCATTGGCAGTTTGCGCCCATTTCAAAATAATATAGGGCCGATGCTGGGTATGAAAAGTAAAAAAACGCTTATTGAGTTCTAATGCCTCCTTTTCCAATAAAGGAGTAATCACCTCGATTCCGGCAGCCTTTAATTGTTGGATTCCATTTCCATTGACCTGCAAAAAGGGATCTCTGCAAGCAATCACTACCTTCGGAATTTTTTTTTCAAGGATGAGATCAGTACAAGGTGGGGTTTTTCCAAAATGTGAACAGGGCTCCAGCGAAACATACAAGATGGATTGATCTATCAGGTGTACATGCTCTTTAGCAACGCTATTGATGCAATTCACCTCGGCATGCGCTTGGCCATAAGCACGATGATATCCTTCTCCAATGACAAGTTCATTAAACACCAGCACAGCCCCTACCATTGGATTGGGCGCAACGTTGCCTTCACCCAGTTTTGCCAGCTCAAAACAACGACGCATATATGTTTCATCAGAAATCAAGTAGCAAAAGTATGAATAGAAAAATTAACTATGTTTGCTTTAATGACGAATAAGGAAATATACAGACACTATCTTGTTCAACTGCAACCAATTTACAGTGCAAATGAAGCCATGGTAATCACAGACTGGGTATTTGAAAAGGTAGCCGGGGTTCACCGATCCGAGCTAATCAAAAATCCCGAACATAGGCTCCCATCCAAAATAACCGTTCAACTAGATAGCTGCCTTGCAGATTTACTTCAACACAAGCCGGTGCAATATGTTGTTGGGGAAGCTTGGTTTTACAAAATGAAACTTACCGTAAATGAACAGGTACTGATTCCGAGACCCGAAACTGAAGAATTGGTTCAATTAGTAATCGATTACTGTGAGAATGAAAAAAAATTACCTTCGAAATCTGGCGACAAAATATCAATTCTAGATATCGGAACAGGAAGCGGATGTATCGCCATTGCTGTAAAGAAAAATTTGCCTACTTCAATGGTACATGCAATTGATGTAAGCAAAGGAGCATTACTGGTTGCCAAAGAAAATGCGCTCCTTCAAAAAGCTGAAATTCATTTTATTGAAATTGATTTTTTAAATGAATCCAATTGGAATCAATTCCCCAAAGTGGATATTATTATTAGCAACCCTCCCTATATTCCGCTCAATGAGAAAGAAAAATTAGATAAAAATGTCACCCAATTTGAGCCACACCAGGCGTTATTTGTAAAAGACAGTGCTCCATTTATATTTTATGCAAAAATTGCCATTTTTGGAAAAACGCATCTCGTAAACAATGGGACTATTTTTGTAGAAATACATGAGGAGTATGCAAAAGAAACAGCCGCTATATTTGAAAACGACTACTTGATAGAAACAAAAAAAGATATTTTCGGAAAACAACGCATGCTGATCATTACAAAAAAAACAACCGACTCATAAGCTGCTGGAAACTTCCCTACTCGTTACCGGTAACCGTAGCAGATGTTGAAGCCCCCAGTCGGCGGGCCACCTTCATCACTCGAACAATTTCTCCCCAATGCGCCACGGAATCTGCATTGATTACCACTGCTGGTTTAATGCTGTCACCTTGATTGATGTATTGTCTTAAAGCAGATTCTAGTGAATCCATGGGGATTAATCTGGCACCAACATAAATATTTTTATCCTTGTCAACACTCACTACTACGCTTTGCTTTGTCTTAGTATCACTTTTTGCCCGGGGCACACTCATCTTTATTACATTGGGATTCGCCAATGTTGAGATCATCAAAAAGAACATCAATAAGATAAATAAAATATCATTTAATGGACCAGTATCCACTTCGTCATGACGTTGTCTTAAACTATTTCTTCGAAGGCTCATTTATAATGGATAATTTTTAAATGGATAACTGATATCTGATTGTATGTTATAGAAAAATAACTAAAAAAAACAAGCTTTATTGCAAGGATTCGTCATCAATTAGTTACTATTTCTGTGGTTCCTGTAGCATGTCGATGAAATCACTGCTTGCAGATTCCATCCTATTCGCTGTTCGGTTGATTTGTGTATCCAGATAACTATACCCTAGGTAGGCCAACATGCCAATTATCAATCCACTTGCACTGGTAATTAATTTAACATACATCGCGTCAGCAATCTGACTTACGGATGGATTACTAATGGTAGCAAATTGTTTCAGCAACAACACTAACCCAACAATGGTTCCTACAAAACCGAACAAAGGTGCTATTCGGGAAATTACAGAAAGGATGGAAAGGTTTTTTTCCATCTTATACATTTCTAGCTTGCCCACATTGTCCATGCTTTTTTCAATTGCATCAATGGGTTTACCAATTCGCTGAATACCTTTGTCTATCATTCTGGCAACTGGATTATCGGTGTTTTTTGCAAGGCTTCTTGCAGCTGTCACATTACCGGTAATGATATGATCCCGGATAATGCGCATAAAATTATCATCTATTTTTCCCGCTTTGTTAATAGCCAGTAATCTTTCAATAAAGAAGAACACAGCTAGCGCAAATAAAATACCCATTGGTATCATGAGTGGGCCACCCTTGCCTAATAAACTCCAAACAGACTCTACCTGAACGGACGAGCTTGCAGCTTTGCTAAGGGAATCTACTTGTAAAATAATATCATTCATGGAATATGTAATTTAGAACAAATGTAATAGTTTCTTAGCTTATTCAATTATTGAACTAACAAAACGGTAAGATGTATTGGTAAACGAAGGGAGTCCTAGATGTGGATGCAAAAAAAAGTTAAAATACTAAACCAATGAAATTGCTGTTTTTCATTTTTTGGCCGGAAACCCCAACGGAAAAGCACAAATAGCCTATTTATAGTAAAATTAGACTGGCACTTACATCTTACCAATTGGCTTTTGCTGAACAATGCTGAGGCATTGTCATCCCTAAGCATAGGAATACCCAACTACTAGAAAGGAAAAAGGAAGTCGTATTAACAAAAAAGCGAAGCAAAATCGCCTCGCTTTTTTAATACTGACTAGATTTTCTTAAAATGGCAAATCATCGGCCACCGTTTCGGTTGCTACCGACGAATGGGTAGATGATGTTGCTGACGAAGCCGCACCCGACATCGGTGCGCTATTTTGGCTTGGGTTTTC